>JBBKVJ010000399.1:0-9172 GCA_037968375.1 Paracoccaceae bacterium
CCCCGCCCCCGGCCCCGCGACCACCAGATCGGTCTTTGCCGAGACCGAGCCCGAGACCTTGGCGCCCAGTGCCTCGGCCCGCGCCTTGGCCTCGGCGCGGGTCATGTTTTCCAGCGTGCCGGTAAAGACGACGGTCTTGCCCGCCACCGGACTGCCGTCGGTTGCGGGGGCCGCCACCGGTTCGATATCAAGATGCGCCACCAGCCGGTCAATCGAGGCGCGCTCGGCTGCTTGCTGAAACGCGGTGACAAGGGCTGTCGCCATCACCTCGCCCATGCCGTCGATCGCGACGAGATCTTGCCAATTGTCGCCTTCGCCCGGCTTGGCGTTTGTAACGGCGGCTTCGAACACGGGCCAGGTATTGTAATGCCGGGCCAGAAGGTTCGACGCGCTTTCGCCAATATGCCGGATACCCAGCGCAAAGATCAGCCGGTTGAGGGGGATGCGGCGGCGCTCGTCGATAGCCGCAAAGAGGTTCTGCGCCGACTTGTCGCCATAGCCGTCGCGGTTCTTCAACTTCGCGACATTTTCGCCGTCACGTGCCTGAAGCGTGAAGATATCCGCAGGCTCGCGGACCCGCAGAGCCTCATCATCGTAAAACATCTCGACCTGTTTCGCGCCCAGCCCCTCGATGTCGAAGGCGGCACGGCCGACGAAATGCTTCAGCCGCTCCATCGCCTGCGCCGGGCAGATGACGCCGCCGGTGCAGCGGCGCACCGCATCGCCCGCCTCGCGGACCGCGTCCGAGCCGCATTCCGGGCAGGTCTGGGGAAACCTGTAGGGTTTGGCGCCCTTGGGCCGCTTGGACAGATCCACGTCGGCGACTTTGGGGATCACATCGCCGGCGCGGTAGACCTGCACCCAGTCGCCCTCGCGGATATCCTTGCCATCGCGGATCGTCCCGCCTTTCGCATCGCGCCCGGCAATATAATCCTCGTTGTGCAGCGTCGCATTCGACACCACGACGCCGCCCACCGTGACCGGGGTCAACCGCGCGACGGGTGACAAGGCGCCGGTCCGACCAACCTGAATCTCGATCTTTTCCAGCCGGGTCCAGGCCAGTTCCGCCGGGAACTTATGCGCCAGCGCCCAGCGCGGCGTGGTTGAGCGGAAGCCAAGCCGCGCCTGCAAGCCAAGGTCGTTGACCTTGTAGACCACGCCGTCGATATCATAGCCCAGCGTCGCGCGCTTTTGCTCGATATCGCGGTAGGCGGCCAGCATCGCTTCGGGCCCGTCGCAAAGCCGGGTCTGGTCGTTGGTGGCAAAGCCCAGCGCCTTCAGCCGGGCTATCGCCTCGATCTGCGTCGCCGCCAGGGGTTCGCTCAGCGCGCCCCAGGCATAGGCGAAGAACCGCAGCGGGCGCTGTCGCGTGATCTCGGGGTCAAGCTGGCGCAACGACCCTGCGGCGGCGTTGCGCGGGTTGGCAAAGGTTTTCGCCCTGGTTGCCGTCGCACGCTCGTTCAGGGCGGCGAAATCGGCGTGGCTCATGTAGACCTCGCCGCGCACCTCCAGCAGCTTGGGCGCATCCTTCAGCCGCTGGGGGATATCATCGATGGTCCGCGCATTTTGCGTGACGTTCTCGCCGGTGGCGCCATCGCCGCGCGTCGCGGCCTGCACCAGCCGCCCGGCATCATAGCGCAGCGACAGCGAGAGGCCGTCGATCTTCGGCTCGGCAGTGTACGAAACCGGTTCGGTCCGGCCCAGATATTTCCGCACCCTTTCGTCGAACTCGTCGATATCCTCGTGCTCGAACGCATTTTCAAGGCTCAGCATGCGCTGCGAATGGGTGACCTTGGCGAAGGTCTCCGACGGCGCGGCGCCGACCTGATCGGAGGGGCTGTCCGAGCGTTTCAGATGTGGAAATTGCACCTCGATGGCCAGGTTGCGAGCTTTCAGCCGGTCGTAGTCGGCATCGCTGATATCTGGCGCGTCTGCCTCGTGATAGGCCCGGTTGGCCGCATCGATCTCAGCGGCCAGGCGGTTCAGTTCGGCGCGCGCTTCGGCCTCGCTCAGCGCTTCGACATCGTTTTCGCCGGCCATCGCCTCGCTCCGCTTTTATCCTGCCCACGTGATAGGCGCGCCTCGGAGTGAGGTCCAGCAGAACGGGTCCGGCAGCCCCAAACATCCGGTTTGGTGGCGGGCTCGACCTATTTCATCGGCGCGGGCCCCTACAGCGGCGCCGAACCGCGATGCGATTCGGCGCACCGCCCAAGGCACCGCCATTGCAGCAATTCGGGATCGATCGAGATTGCGGCGATCGTGGATCGTGACGCTGGTTCGGCAAGAAAGAAACCCGCCCCGCCGGAGGGAACGGCGAGGCGGGCGGGATTTGGGCAACGGCAGGCGGTGTGACGACCCATCCCGCCGAGCCCTCGATTACCGCGAGAATGGTCGCGGCGGAATTGGGTTCGTGCGCGCCAAAAAACCTCAGGCGCCCATTGCGATGCGGCGGTCCATCGATGCAGGTTCCGGATCGCGCAGCACATAGCCGCGGCCCCAGACCGTTTCGATGTAATTGTCGCCGCCAGTCGCGGTGGCAAGCTTCTTGCGCAGTTTGCAGATGAAGACGTCGATGATCTTCAATTCCGGCTCGTCCATGCCGCCATAGAGATGATTGAGGAACATCTCCTTGGTCAGCGTCGTGCCCTTGCGCAGCGACAACAGCTCGAGCATCTGGTATTCCTTGCCGGTCAGATGCACCGATTTGCCCTCCGCGTCCACCGTCTTGGCGTCAAGGTTCACCGCGATCTGGCCGGTGCGGATCACGCTTTGCGCATGGCCCTTCGAGCGGCGGATGATGGCGTGGATGCGGGCAACCAGCTCTTCGCGATGGAACGGCTTGGTCAGGTAATCGTCGGCGCCAAAGCCGAAGCCCTTGATCTTGCTTTCGGTGTCGTCAGCCCCAGTCAGGATCAGGATCGGCGTATCGACTTTGCTCATCCGCAACTGGCGCAACACCTCATGCCCGTTCATGTCGGGCAGATCCAGATCCAGAAGGATCAGGTCATAATCGTAAAGCTTGGCCAGATCGATCCCCTCTTCGCCAAGGTCCGTCGCGTAGACGTTCAAATTGGCGTGGGTCAGCATCAACTCGATGCTTTTCGATGTCGTGGGATCGTCCTCGACCAGAAGGATTCTCATACTTGTCACTCCGCTAGTGCCCCGTTCCGTCAAGGACACTCGCTCACAATGGTTAACCACACGTTACCACAGGTAAGGAAGTTTAACATGCAACTTTGGAGTGCGGGACTGTCAGATGCTGCGATATTTCTGCACGGTCGTCGCCCTCAACGCCTGTTCGCCATGTTCCGACACGGCATTCTGCCAGCTGCCCAGTTCTTCTTCCGACAGGCCATAGCGGCGGCAGGCATCATCGGCCGAGATCAGCCCGGCGGTCACTGCTTTCACGACCGCAGCCTTTCGGCTGGCGACCCAGCGACAGGTATCGCCAGACGGAAGATCGGCACGCGACATCGTGCTGCCATCAGGCAGGGTCACCGTGCGCGGGCCGTTCACGCGCTTTAGAAACATCACATTCCCCTCATGCAGACCTGAGGGCAGAGTGGCCCGCGCGACTTAACGACGGGTGAAGTGATCCCTTGAGAGTAGTTCGGATTTTCCTATATTGCGTCGGACTTAGCCGGAGCAGACATGGCCCTCGACACATCAGAACCCTTGAATTCACTGGGATTTCCGAAGCCACCTTCGGAAACGCGCGTCGTCGTGGCGATGTCGGGCGGTGTCGATTCGTCGGTTGTGGCGGCGGAATTGGCCGCCGAAGGTTATGATGTCGTGGGCGTCACGCTGCAACTTTACGACCATGGTGCCGCGCTTGCCAAGAAAGGTGCCTGCTGTGCCGGGCAGGATATTCATGATGCCCGCCGCGTGGCCGAGGCGATGGGGTTTCCGCATTACGTGCTCGATTACGAGAACATCTTTCGCGAGGCGGTGATTGACGAATTCGCCGACAGCTACCTTGCGGGCGCCACCCCGGTGCCCTGCATCCGCTGCAACGAGCGGGTCAAGTTCAAGGACCTTCTGGCGACCGCCAAGGACCTTGACGCCGATTGCATGGCCACCGGCCACTATATCCAGCGCAAGCTGGGCGATGCCGGGCCGGAACTGCACATGGCCGTCGATCATGGCCGCGATCAATCCTACTTCCTGTTCTCGACCAAGCCCGAGCAATTGGCGTTTTTGCGCTTTCCGCTCGGTCATCTGGCGTCGAAGGCAGAGACCCGCGCACTGGCGGCCAAGCATGGCCTCAGCGTTGCCGACAAGCCCGACAGCCAGGACATCTGCTTTGTCCCTGCGGGCAATTACGCCGCGGTGATCGAGAAACTGCGCCCCGGTGCGGCGGAACCGGGCGAGATCGTGCATGCCGACGGCCGCGTGCTGGGCAACCATCCCGGGGTGATCCACTTCACCGTCGGTCAGCGCCGGGGCCTCGGCATCGGTGGGCTCGAGGATCCGCTTTATGTGGTCAGGCTGGATGTCGATGCCCGCCAGGTCATTGTCGGCCCGAAAGAGATGTTGTCGACCCGCATCGTGCCATTGCGTGAGATCAACTGGCTGGGCGATGGCCCGATGACAGCACGGTCCGAATGGCCGGTCTCGGTCCGCGTCCGCTCGACCCGGCCGCCGCGCGAGGCTGTGTTGCGGCCGATCTCCGCAACCGAGGCCGAGGTCGAATTGCTGGCGCCCGAGGAAGGCGTCAGCCCCGGTCAGGCCTGCGTGTTCTACGAACCCGGCGGCAGCCGGGTGCTGGGCGGCGGCTGGATCTGGCACGGCGCCTGAGTGCGTCTCGCATAGCCATCGCGCCAAGTTCTGGCGCCTCGGCTCGCGGACATTCGGATTTCCACCTGAAATCGCAACCGGCGCGAGCCCAACGCAGGCCTACAAACCACAAAGCAGTCCGCGCCGCGCGTTTGCGCGGCGCCACGCCCAACGCCCGACCAGCGGTGCGGCAGCACCGCGCAGGTGGGCGGCGGGAGGGCACCGGGCCGTGCCACACCACGCAATCGGCAGCGCAACGCTTTACTTGCGCCGTCGCCCGCGCGATGAGAGATCGCAACCTGAACCCCCCTTGGTGCGCATGACACAAGACACCCGACCCGGCCGCGCCGCACTCTGGATGACCGGCGCCATCGCCTCGTTCACGCTGATGGCGGTGGCGGGGCGCGTTGTGTTGAGCGAGATGAACTCGTTCGAGCTGATGGCCTGGCGCTCGGCGATCGGGTTTTCGATCATCTGCGCGATTCTGCTCTGGAAGGGCTTTGCCCAGGTGCGCAGCGCCGTCCCAATGCTGCATGTCAAACGCAACGTCTTTCACTTCGCGGGCCAGAATCTGTGGTTCTTCGCACTTGCCCAGATAGCACTCAGCCAGTTGGTGGCGCTGGAGTTCACCAATCCGATCTGGGTCGCCGCGCTGGCGCCGTTCCTTCTGGGCGAGCGGTTCACGGCCCGGCGCGCCCTTGTGGCGGTGCTGGGCTTCGCCGGTGTGCTGATCGTGGCGCAACCCGGCGTGGCGCCGGTCGAATGGGGCCATATCGCAGCCCTGGGCGCGGCGCTCGGGTTCGCGCTCAACACGATCTACACAAGGCATCTGATGGCCCATGACACGGTGCTGTGCGTGCTGTTCTGGATGACGGCCAGCCAGGCGTTGATGGGTGCCATGCTGGGCGCACCGGGTGGCATTCCGCTGCCCTCGGCTGCGGTCCTGCCCTGGCTGGTGCTGGTCGGCATCACTGGCCTTACTGCGCATTACGCGCTGACCTCGGCACTGGCACATGCGCCCGCCACTGTCGTCGCTCCGATGGAGTTCCTGCGTCTGCCGGTGGTCGCCATCGTCGGTGTGCTGGTCTATGCCGAACCCCTGCTGATCAGCGTGTTTCTGGGCGGCGCGGTGATCCTGGCGGCGAACCTGATCAACCTCACCCGACCGCGCCGGACCAAGCCGCAAACGCCGCCAACACAGTTGTGACGTTTCCGCTACGCTGCGCGACGAAGAGCACGCCTGCTACACTCTGACGTTGCGTCATTGATTGACGGATCGACCAGGCGCAGAATACGCCAAGCCTAGACATTTCGAGAAAATCGAACTCAGGGGAGGAGAAACATGAGACATGTTCTTGCGGGCAGCGCCCTTTGCGCGCTGATTGCGGGCGGTGCATCGGCGGGCGGCGTCGAGCGCTCCACCCAGTCGGTCGCGATCCTTTTCGAACAGGGCAGCTATGCCGAACTGTCGTTCGGCCATGTCAGCCCCAGTGTCAGTGGCACCCAGCAAGTTGCGGCAGGTGGGGGCTCACCGATCGGGTCGCAGTCGGGTGACATGACCGGTAGCTACACAACCGTCACGCTGGGCTACAAGACGTCTTTGGCGCCGAAGATCGGCCTCGCCCTGGTCCTCGATCAGCCGATCGGTGCGGATGTGAACTACATGACCGACACCGGCTATCTTTATGGCGGCTCCAGCGCGGCTTTCGGCGGCTCGACGGCAACGCTTGATTCAAACGCCGTAACCGCGATGATACGTTACAAGATATCGCCCAATTTCAGTGCCATCGCCGGTCTGCGCGCGGTGCAGACAGACGGACAGGTCGCGCTGTTCAACGGCTACACGCTGTCGACCTCGACCGAGACCGACTACGGATATCTTCTGGGCGTGGCCTACGAACGTCCCGATATCGCGTTGCGCGTCGCACTGACCTACAATTCGGCCATCACGCATGATTTCGATGCCGCTGAATCGGGCGGCGGGCCGGCGACCATGACCGACCTGGAAGTCACGATCCCGAAATCCTGGAATCTCGAGTTTCAATCCGGAATCATGGCCGACACGCTTCTGTTCGGCTCAATCCGCTATGTCGACTGGACGGCGTTCGAAATCAATCCGCTGCTCTATTCCACTGTCGTCTCGACGCGCCCCCTCGTCGCCTACGAAAGCGATACCGTCACCTACAACATCGGCATCGGCCGCCGCTTCAACGACACCTGGTCGGGCTCGATCGCCATCGGGCATGAGCCTGCGGTGGGTGGATTTGCCGGCAACCTCGGCCCGACCGACGGGTTCAACTCGGTTCAGGTCGGCGCGGTCTATACCAACGGTCCGATCAAGGTCACCGGTGGTATCCGCTACATCGACATCGGCGATGCCGACACTCAGGCACCGACGCCGCCGTTTCCCGACGAAACGACCTTCGCCACCTTCACTGGCAACCATGCCTGGGCGGCCGGCATCCGGGTCGGCTACAGCTTCTGATTCTCCGGCCCTCGCCGACCGAAAGGCCCCGCCTCGTGCGGGGCCTACTCATTTGGCAGCGGCTACTGCACCGCACCGGCGCGCGTCGCAACTGCCTCGTGCGGCAGCACTCGGTCGGCCACGAAAGCGGCCAGGCGGATGCGCTGGGCCTCGACCTCTGGCCGGTATGGTTCGTCCATCACGCCGCCCCCAGCGCCCCGCTGCCGTCATCGGCAACCGCGTGACCAACACGCCGCCATCGGCCAAAAATCGCCGTGATCTCAAAGCTGTGACTTGACGGCGCTAGTGGCAGGCGTAGACGCTCACGCCATTGGGCAACGCCACTCAGATGAGCGTGCCCTGAGGCAGTAAGGGCAAAGACAATGGCAGAGACCACATCCAACGAGCCGAAACAGCAGCAGCAAGGCGGCGAGGCACAGCGCGCCCCGCAATCGCCCTCGGACGCAGCCGCACCGCGGATCGAGCGGTCCGAGAAACCCGCTACGCCGCGGCAATTCTCTGACTGGGCCAGCATCTGAGGCTTGCGCGGGAACCGGCGGGCTGAGAACATCGCGGGCATGCCGACACCCGTTTCGTCAATCCGCAACCTCGGCCCCGCGATGGAGGCAGCCCTCGCCCGTGCGGGGGTCCACTCCGCTGAAGAGCTGCGCGAGATCGGCGCAGATGTCGCCTACCGGCGACTTCTGATCTCGGGCAGCCGCCCGCATTTCATCGGCTTCTATGTTCTTGTCATGGCCCTGCAAGGCCGCCCCTGGAACGACGGCAAAGGCGCCGAGAAGGTCGCACTTCGCAAGCGGTTCGACACGATCAAGGCCGAAAGCTTTGATGCCGGACGTGCAGACCTTGAAGCCGCCCTTGATACGCTTGGTGTGGTCCGCCGCAAGTAGCCGTCCCGGGATATGTCAGGTCAGCGCCGCATGGATCAGGTTGCGACCCGGACCAGCCGGTCGAGCAGGAACGGGCGCGGGCGCAGATGGTTGCCATCGCCATCGCCAGCCATCGGTCGCCGCATGAACATGCGCAGATCATCAGCGATCAGCGCGCGCAATTCATCCTCGGTCAGACCGTGATTGATATCGCCGGAATTTCCGAACCGCCCGTCGGTTCGCCGGGCTACCGCATCGTTCTGCCGCCTGTCCATCAACCCGGACCTACCTGCACCAACTTTCACAACGGTGGAACTAGCCATTTCACCCTCCGCCTGATCTGTTGCAAGGTTACTCTACCATGGGTTGTTTGTAATGCCAGCCCGAATTCAGCGCCGACTTTCGGTGATCAGCCAGATGCCATCCCGCGCCCGCACGGTCAGTTGCGCCACTGGCACAGGGGTGCGTCCGGTCACCGGCTGCAACCGGAACGCCCCGACCAGTGCCGCCAGCATCAACACCCCCTCGGCCATGGCAAACCCCGCTCCGGGGCAGACACGCGGGCCCGCCGAGAACGGCATGTAAGCGTTGCGCAGGCTTTCGCGGGTCTCGGGCCGCTGCCAGCGGTCGGGATCGAAGGCGTCGGGTGCTGCCCAATGGCGTTCATGGCGATGCATGTGCCAGGGCGACAGCACGACCTGCGTCCCCGGCCGCACCGGTTTTTCCCGGAACTCTTCAGCGCGGGCCGCCTGCCGCACCATCATCGGCACCGGCGGATACAGCCGCAGCGCCTCGCGGAACACATCGCGCGTGAAGGTCAGCTTGGAAAGGTCTGACATCTCGATATCTTTTCCCAAACCCGCCGCCTCTGCCGCGACCCGATCCTGCGCCGCAGGATCGGCGGCCAGCAGCCACAGCGCCCAGGCCAGCGCCGAGGCCGAAGTCTCATGTCCGGCCAGAAAGAAGATCGCGACCTGATCGACCATTTCGTCAGTCGCAAAGGTCTTGCCGGTCTCGGGATCGGGCGTCGTCATGATCTTTGTGG
>JBBKVJ010000400.1:0-19280 GCA_037968375.1 Paracoccaceae bacterium
GAGGGCGGCAATGCGGGTGTCGTCGGTGGCGAGGAGGGCAATTTCGAAGCCTGCGGGGTTTATCCCAAGTGCTGCCAGAGTGGCCTGCGCCACCGTGTTGGCCAGAGGTCCAAGGCCAAAGTCGCTCCAGCGCTGGTCTTCGATGACCGTATCGACCAGATCAGCAGCCATGCCATCGCTTTGGACTAGATTGGGGCGCACGATTTTTCTGCGAAAATTCCAAACCGCCCGGCAGAGATCGGGGCGTCCAATTCTTCGCAGAAGAATTGCTGCCCGGCAAAGGCCGCTTACGGGTCATGCCGCTCATAAGCCTCGATGATCCGGGCGACCAGCGGGTGGCGGACCACGTCCTTGGCGGTGAAATAGTTGAACGCCACGCCCTTGACGCCATCGAGGATGCGTTCGGCATCCGACAGGCCCGAGGCGGTGCCGCGCGGCAGGTCGACCTGCGTGCGGTCGCCGGTAATGACCATCCGGCTGCCCTCGCCGAGACGGGTCAGGAACATCTTCATCTGCATCGTCGTGGCGTTCTGCGCCTCGTCCAGCACCACGAAGGCGTTCGACAGCGTGCGGCCGCGCATGAACGCCAGGGGGGCGATCTCGATGCTTTTCTCTTCGATCAGCTTGGCGACCTGCTTGCCGGGCAGAAAGTCGTTCAGCGCGTCGTAGAGCGGCTGCATGTAGGGATCGACCTTGTCTTTCATGTCGCCGGGCAGGAAACCCAGCCTTTCGCCCGCCTCGACCGCAGGCCGTGACAGGACGATCTTGTCGACATGGCCGCCGATGAACAGGTTCACGCCGACGGCGACCGCCAGATAGGTCTTGCCGGTGCCTGCCGGGCCGATACCGAAGGCCAGTTCGTTGGTGAAAAGCGACCGGACATAGGCCTTTTGCGCTTCGGTCCGGGGTTCGACCAACTTCTTGCGGGTGCCGACCTCGACCCGGCCACCCTTGAACATTTCCAGCTGATCGCCATCGCGGGTGCCGGTGCCCTCGGACGAGGGACCCAGCCGGATCGCGCCGTCGATATCGCCGGGATCAACGCTGCGTCCGGCCTCGAGCCTTGCATAAAGGCCTTCGAGCACTTCGGCGGCACGCAGTCGCGACGCGGATTCGCCAAGCACCGACAGAAGATTGCCGCGCCGGATGATCTGCACGCCCAGCTTCTCCTCGATCCGGGCGAGGTTGCGGTCGTATTCGCCGCAAAGATCGATCAGCAAACGGTTGTCAGGGAATTCCAGAACGATTTCGGGAACAGTGTCCGGATTGGGTGGCGGGGTCAGCGCGCTGATGGCCAAGCAAATCTCCTTATCCGGAACTTGGACTATATCTTGACGTTGCACCCGCATGGCCACCAAGGCAAGGGGGTCGGTCGAGATTTACAGGGATGCAACACCCGCCGTGGGACTTCGGTTCCAAAATCCATCTGTGCTTCGGAATGGAAAAAGGGCGCCCGCGCACCAGCGCCGACGCCCTTCGGTACTTGTCAGGTCGGAATTACTGGACGGTGACGACCGACATCACCAGCTTGTCTTCAATCTTGATCGGGCCGTCTTCCACGGAACCAAGCGTGTATTCGAAAACGCCGGTCTTGAAGCCGCCGGTCTCGGAGTGGACCATCAGCATCAGCATGTCGCCGGTGGCAACCGGCTCGGTCAGGATCGCGGCGACGTCGATGTTCTCGCCTTCACGCAGCGGCGCATAGCCGACGACCGGGCCCGGCTTCATGTCGGCACCGGTGCGGTGGACAACCATCCAGCCGTTTTCCATCGCGACGATCTTGTCGGCGCTGACGACGCCGTTTTCGACTTTCTGATCGGCGGCTTCGACCATCGGCGCCATCGAATGCGCGGCGGCAAAGGCGCCGGTCGCGAGGGCGGTGAGAGCTACTGCAGAGATAATGGTACGCATGGGTAATCCTTTCGGGAATTCGTCATCGGTTGATGACCTGCCGTGTCGGGCAGTCAGCGCAGTCACGTAGCGGCGGGTGAAAGAGTTTCAGACGAGAGAAAATAATTCCAACCGCGCGAAACTATTCCGGTCCGGCATCCGTGCGTGCCTTGAACCAAAGGGGGGCCGTCGCATGACGAAAAAGCCGAAAACCCGCAAGATCGGGGAGGACAACGTGATAAAGTTGGGGAATGTGACACACAATGCGCCGGGACCCGAGCGCAAGGCGCAGATTACCCGCGACGAGTTGCTGTCACTTTTCGCACGCGATCTGCAGCCGCCATCGTCGCACGATCGGTCGCGGTTTCCCGCCAAGCGCCGAGATCGCAGCGAAGAATAGGATTGCGGCGCTACCGGAACCGGTCCCGATGGGGTGCGACTGACCACCTTAGAATCGTTCCAATCCTTGACTCGGGCGCCGTCCGGGCGCATATCCGAGCATAACCCTCGGAGAAACGCACATGTTCATCCAGACCGAATCCACGCCGAATCCGGCGACGCTGAAATTTCTGCCGGGTCAGACCGTTCTCGAAGCAGGCACCGCCGATTTCCCGGCGCCGGAAGCTGGCACAAACTCGCCGCTGGCGCGACGCATCTTTGCCGTCGAGGGCGTGACGGGGGTGTTTCTTGGCACCGATTTCGTGACCGTGACCAAGGCCGAAGGCGTCGATTGGGCGCATATCAAGCCTGCGATCCTGGGTGCGGTGATGGAGCATTACCAATCGGGCCAACCGGCGCTGGAAGGCGACGGTGCCACTGGCGATGGCCATGCCGCGCATGATGGGCCGGACAATGAGATCGTCGAGCAGATCAAGCAATTGCTGGACACGCGGGTCCGCCCCGCCGTGGCGCAGGATGGCGGCGACATCACCTTCCACGGCTTTGACAAGGGCATCGTCTATCTGCACATGCAAGGCGCCTGTGCCGGTTGCCCGTCGTCGACGCTGACCCTGAAGATGGGCATCGAGAACCTGCTGCGGCACTACATCCCCGAGGTGGTCGAGGTCAGGCCCGTTGCCGCCTGACGCCTTGACGCTGGGTTTCGACACATCGGCCGCGCATTGCGCGGCCGCTTTGCTGTGTGGCGACCGGGTGGTCGAAGCGCGGGCCGAAGCAATGGCCAAGGGTCAGGCCGAGCGGCTGATGCCGATGCTGGAGGAGATGCTGGCGCGCGCAGGTGTCGCATGGCGCGATCTGGCGCGGATCGGGGTCGGTGTCGGGCCGGGCAACTTCACCGGCGTCCGTATCGGGGTTGCGGCGGCGCGGGGGCTGGCGTTGTCACTGGGCATTCCGGCGGTGGGCGTGTCGGCGCTTGAGGCGGCGGCGCAGAGCCTGCAAAGGCCGGTTCTGGTGGCGCTGGATGCGCGGCGCGGGCAGGTCTATCTGCAGCTTTTTGCAGGTACCGAGACGTCGGATGCAGCGCTGGCGGATGCCGGGGCTTTGCCTGCTTGGGCATTCTCGACCCGTGCCTTCACCGGCAGCGGCGCCGCGATCATTGCGGATCAGATGAATGGCGGACCGACCGCGCGCGTCACCGTGCCGCCCGCAATGCCCTTGGCCGAGGCGATCGCGCGGATTGTGCGCGACCGGGCAGCCAAGCCACAGCCCCGGCCTGCGCCGCTGTATCTGCGCGCTGCCGATGCCGCACCGCCGCGTGATCCAGCACCTGCGCTTTTGCCATGACACCGGCTGCGCTTGCGGCACTGCATGCGACGGCGTTCACCCGGCCGCGACCTTGGTCGGCGTTGGAGTTTCGGGCCGTGCTGGACGGCGCGGGGGCGTTCCTGCTGACCGAAGGGCAAGGTTTTCTGGTCGGGCGAGCGCTGGCCGCCGAGGCCGAGTTGCTGACCCTGGCCGTCGCTGCATCCGCCCGGCGCCAAGGCATCGGCGCGCGGCTTTTGACGCTTTTTGAGGCAAAAGCCGCCTTGCTGGGGGCCAAAGCGGCATTTCTGGAGGTCGCCTCGGACAATGTCGCCGCACTGGCGCTGTATCGGGGTGCGGGCTGGGCCGAGGCGGGACGGCGGCGCGGCTATTATGCGCCCGGGGTGGATGCGCTGATCCTTCGCAAGGTGCCAGACGCGGGGTGACCGTACGTCAATACAGGGTTATCCACGGCGTCAAAGCGCATTCAAACCCCGGAATTCGCGGAAATCTATTGACCCTCCGCACCGGCTCGGCCCTAATTCGGCATCGATCCTTGAGAGATCATCGATTTCGGGCTGCCGGGCGATCAGACCCGGGGCCGCAACACCAACCGGGAGACGACCCATGAGCTTCATGACCAAATTCTTTGGCGCCACCACAGCACTGGCCCTGTCGGCGGGCGCCAGCCTGGCCGATCCGGCGATCATCTTCGATCTTGGCGGCAAGTTCGACAAATCGTTCAACGAAGCCGCCTATAATGGCGCCGAGCGCTGGAAGACCGAGACCGGCGGCAGCTACCGCGAACTTGAAATGCAGTCCGAGGCCCAGCGCGAGCAGGCGCTGCGTCGTCTGGCCGAAGCCGGATCGAACCCGATCGTGATGACCGGCTTTGCCTTTGGCGACGTGCTGAACCAGGTGGCGCCAGATTATCCCGACACCAAGTTCGCCATCGTCGACGGCTTTGTCGAGCAGCCGAACGTCCGCACGATCCTGTTTTCCGAGCATGAAGGCAGCTATCTTGTCGGCATGATGGCCGCGATGGCGTCGAAATCCGGCACCGTCGGCTTTGTCGGCGGCATGGACATCCCGCTGATCCGCCGCTTTGCCTGCGGCTATGCGCAGGGCGTGATGGCGGTGAACCCAGACGCCAAGATCATCGCCAACATGACCGGCACGACGCCCGCCGCATGGAACGACCCGGTGAAGGGTGGCGAACTGGCCAAGGCGCAGATTTCGCAGGGTGCGGACGTGATCTATGCCGCCGCCGGTGGCACCGGGATCGGCGTGCTGCAGGCGGTGGCCGACGAGGGCAAGCTGGCCATTGGGGTCGATTCGAACCAGAACTATCTGCATCCCGGTTCGATCCTGACCTCGATGATGAAGCGGGTGGACAACGCCGTTTACGAGGCCTTCACCGCCGCTGATGCGCTGGAGACCGGGATCGTCAGCATGGACCTTGCCTCGGGCGGCGTCGGCTATGCGATGGACGAGAACAACGCCAGTCTTGTGTCGGAAGGGATGAAGACCGCCGTAGACCGTGCGGCGGCCAATATCGCCTCGGGCACGATCAAGGTGCAGGACTACATGGCCGACGACAGCTGTGCCGCGCTGACGTTCTGAATGAACGCAGCGGCGACACCGGGCAATACCGAGGGGCGGCCTGCAACGGCCGCCCCCGCGATTGAACTGAAAGGTATTTCCAAGGCCTTCGGGCCGGTGCAGGCGAACAAGGATATCTCGATCCGCGTCATGCCCGGCACGATCCACGGCATCATCGGCGAGAACGGGGCGGGGAAATCGACGCTGATGTCGATCCTCTACGGCTTCTACAAGGCCGATGCGGGCGAGATTTTCATCAATGGTCAACTGACCGAGATCCCCGACAGCCAGGCCGCGATCCGCGCCGGGATCGGCATGGTGTTCCAGCATTTCAAGCTGGTGCAAAACTTCACGGTTCTGGAGAATGTGGTTCTGGGTGCGGAAGAGGGCGCGCTTTTGAAGCCGTCGCTGGCCAGCGCGCGCAAGCTTTTGGCGCAGCTGGCCCAGGATTACGAACTGGAAGTCGATCCCGACGAGACCATCGACGAGCTGTCGGTCGGGCATCAGCAGCGGGTGGAGATTCTGAAGGCGTTGTACCGCAAGGCCGATATCCTGATCCTGGACGAGCCGACGGGGGTGTTGACCCCGGCCGAGGCGGATCATCTGTTTCGCATCCTTGAAGGGCTGAAAGCCGAGGGCAAGACGATCATCCTGATTACCCACAAGCTGCGCGAGATCATGGATGTGACCGACACCGTCAGCGTGATGCGGCGCGGCGAGATGACCGCGACGGTGAAGACGTCTGAGACCAGCCCCGAAGAACTGGCCGAGTTGATGGTCGGCCGGAAGGTGCTGCTGCGGGTCGAGAAGACGCCTGCGAAACCCGGCGCCGTGGTGCTGGAGGTCGAGGATCTGCGGGTGCGCGATGAGGATGGCGTCGAGCGGGTGAAGGGGATTTCGCTGCAGGTCCGGGCGGGTGAGATATTGGGCATCGCAGGGGTGTCGGGCAACGGTCAGTCGCAGCTTCTGGAAGTGCTGGGCGGGATCGAGAACGGCACCGGCACGGTGCGCATCAACGGCGAGGCGATCGACCTGACCGGACGGCATTCTGATGCGCAAACCCGGCGCGCGCGCAGCATCGCGCATGTGCCAGAAGATCGCCAGCATCTGGGGCTGATCATGGATTTCTCGGCCTGGGAGAACATGGTGTTCGGCTATCACCACGATCCGGCCTATCAGAAGAACGCGCTTTTGATGGACAATGCCGCGATGTTTGCCGCGACCGAGGGCAAGATGCAGCGGTTCGATGTGCGGCCACCGAACCCACGGCTTTCGGCGAAGAATTTTTCGGGCGGCAATCAGCAAAAGCTGGTGCTGGCGCGCGAGATGGAGCGCAACCCGGACCTGTTGCTGGTCGGTCAGCCGACACGCGGCGTGGATATCGGCGCCATCGAGTTTATCCACCAAAGCCTGATCGAGCTGCGCGATGCCGGCAAGGCGATCCTGCTGGTCAGTGTCGAGCTGGACGAGATCATGTCGCTCAGCGACCGGATCGCGGTGATGTTCGACGGGCGGATCATGGGCGAGCGGCTGCCCGGCGAGACCGATGCGCGTGAGTTGGGATTGCTGATGGCCGGTGTGACAGGGCAAGCGGCATGACCGGGCGCGGTATCTGTGGCAAGCGTCGCAAGGGGGGCTGTCTGCCCCCCTCGGCCTGCGGCCTCGCCCCCCGAGAATATTTCCTACCGAAAGAAGCCGCTTTGGGCCAGAGGGGCGCGCGATGACCCGGATGCCGGCCTGGGCGGATGCGTTTTTGGTGCCGCTGATCAGTATCGTCATCGCGTTTGCGATCTCGGGGCTGGTGATCTTTGCCATCGGCGAAGACCCCATCGAGGCGATGAAACTGATGGTGACGGGGGCGGTCGGGTCGTCCTACGGCTGGGGCTATACGTTGTATTACGCAACGAATTTCATGTTCACCGGGCTGGCGGTGGCGGTGGCGTTTCACGCCAGCCTGTTCAACATCGGTGGCGAGGGGCAGGCGACGCTTGGCGGGCTTGGCGTTGCCTTGTGCTGTCTGATGATCCCCTGGCCGCACTGGTCGATTGCACTTCTGGCGGCGACCTTTTCCGCCGCCGCGTTCGGTGCACTTTGGGCGGCGATCCCGGCCTATCTGCAGGCCAAGCGCGGCAGCCATATCGTGATCACCACGATCATGTTCAACTTCATCGGCGCGTCACTGTTGAACTATGTGCTGGTGAACAAGCTGCGCCCGCAAGGCTCGATGGACCCGGCCTCGGCGCGGTTCCCCGATCATCTGGCGCTGCCGCGGATCGACGAGATCTTGGGCGTCTTCGGGATACCGTTCTCGAAGACCACACCGGCCAATATCTCGCTGCTGATCGCGATGGCCGCCTGTGTGCTGGTCTGGCTGCTGATCTGGCGGACGCGGCTGGGCTATGAGATCCGCGCCTTTGGCAAGTCGGAACCGGCGGCGCGTTATGCCGGGATCAGGCCCCTGAAAATAACCATGATCGCGATGCTGATCTCGGGCGGGTTGGCCGGGATGATGGCGGTCAACAACGTGATGGGCGAGGCCGAGCGGCTGGTTTTGAACTCGGTCGAGGGTGCAGGTTTCATCGGCATCGCGGTGGCGCTGATGGGCCGGTCGCATCCGTTCGGGGTGTTTCTGGCGGCGATATTGTTCGGGTTCCTCTATCAGGGTGGCGCCGAGCTGGCGCTTTGGACGACGATCCCGCGCGAGTTGATTACTGTCATACAGGCTTTGGTGATCCTCTTCACCGGTGCCTTGGACAATCTGGTGCGGATGCCTTTGGAGCGCGTGTTCCTAAGTCTGCGGCGCCCGCCCAAGCCGACACGAACGGATGATGCGAGGACGGCGGAATGAGCGATCTGATGACCTATCTGCCGGGCTTCGCGGCGGCCTATGCAATCTTGCTGGTGGCGGCCTCTTCGCCCGGTCCTGCGGTGGCGATGCTTCTGGGGATCGCGACGACGCAGGGGCGCAGGCCAGCGCTGATCGCCTCGGCGGGGATTGCGAGCGGTAGTGTGATCCTCAACCTTCTGACGCTTCTGGGTGTCGGGCTTGTCCTGTCGCAAATCGCCTGGGCGATGATGTTGGTGCGGTTTATCGGGGCGGCCTATCTGGCCTGGCTGGCCTGGGGGGCGTTCCGCAAAGCAGTTGCCGCGCCGCCGGTGACGGTGGGCAAGGTCGCCGAGGTAAGAGCATGGCGGCACTTCATCGCCGGGTTCTTGCTGCAGGTGACCAACCCCAAGGCCATCGTCTTTTGGCTGGCGATTGCCGCTGTCGGCGCCACAGCAGGCGGCGGGCCGGGCATCATCGCGGCGTTCGTTCTGGGCGCGTTCCTGATCTCATTCGGCTGCCACGGCGCCTGGGCGGTGTTTCTGTCAACCGCGCCGATGCGGCGGGCCTATGGTCGTGCGCGGCGCTGGATCGAGGTGGGGCTGGGGTGCTTCTTCGTCTTCGCCAGCTACAAGCTGGCCACGGCGAGGATCTGAGCCATGGACCTGGCCACCATCCTGCAGATCCTCGACAGCACGATCCGGCTGGCCACGCCGCTTTTGCTCGCCTGTCTGGCCGGTCTCTTTTCCGAGCGCGCCGGGATTTTCGACATCGGGCTTGAGGGCAAGATGCTGGCCGCCGCGATGATGTCGGGCGCGGTTGCGGCGGTGACGGGGAATGTCTGGATCGGGCTGCTGGCGGGGATCGGCGCGTCGATGGCGCTGTCGCTGATCCACGGTCTGGCGTCGATCACCTTTCGGGGCAATCAGCTGATCTCGGGTGTGGCGATAAACTTTCTGGCAGCTGGACTTACCGTGGTGATCGCGCAGGACTGGTTCCGGCAGGGCGGGCGCACGCCGCCGCTGTCGGGCAACGCGCGGTTCCAGAGCCTGGAATTGCCGTTTGCCAAGGCATTGCAGGATGTGCCGGTGATCGGGCCGATCTATCACGATCTGATCTCGGGCCATGCGGTGCTGGTCTATGTCGCGGCGCTGGCGGTGCCGCTGACCTGGTGGGTGCTGTTCCGGACCCGGTTCGGGTTGCGGCTGCGGGCGGTGGGCGAGAACCCGGCGGCGGTGGATACGGCAGGCATTTCGGTTGTCGGCATGCGCTATGCGGCGGTGATGATCTGTGGGGTTTTGTGTGGGTTGGCAGGGGCTTATCTGGCGACCGCCCTGGCCGCAGGCTTTGGCAAGGACATGACGGCGGGGCGCGGGTTCATCGCGTTGGCGGCGCTGATCTTTGCCAAGTGGCGGCCCTGGCAGGCGATGGGGGCGTGCCTTCTGTTCGGGCTGTTCGAGTCGGCGGGGAACCGCTATCCGAACATCGATCTGGGCGTTTTCGTCCTGCCGGTGCAGTTCATGCAGGCCCTGCCCTACATCCTGACGGTGATGATCCTGGCGGGGTTCGGCGGGCGCGCGGTGCCGCCCCGCGCGGGGGGTGAACCCTATGTCAAGGAACGCTGACGCCAATCCCCGGCCAGCGGTTTGACAAGGCCGGGTGATCGGCGCAAGTCTGACGCTGTCCAGACATCTCCCGGCGATTTTTGACATGCAACTCTACCTCCCCATTGCCGAGGTTTCGGTCAGTATCTTCGTCTTGCTCGGCATCGGCGGTGTCGTGGGCATCCTGTCGGGCCTGTTCGGTGTCGGCGGCGGATTTCTGATCACGCCGCTTTTGTTCTTCATCGGCATTCCGCCGCCCGTCGCGGTGGCCACCGGCGCCAATCAGGTGGTCGCCTCGTCGATCTCGGGCGTGCTGGCGCATCTGAAACGCCGGACGGTGGATTTCGTGATGGGCGGCGTACTGCTGGCCGGCGGTCTGGTCGGATCGGCGGGCGGCATTCTGATCTTCAACCATCTGCAGAAGATCGGCCAGATCGACCTGGTGGTGCAGCTATCCTACGTGGTGTTTCTGGGGATCATCGGGCTGTTGATGTTTCAGGAAAGCCTGCGCGCGCTGTTGCGGGCGAAACGCACGACAGGGCGGGTGAAACGTCATCAGCACCTGTGGGTGCACCGGTTGCCCCTGAAGATGAAATTCCGCACCTCGGGCCTGTATATCTCGGTGATCCCGCCGCTGCTGGTTGGCGTGCTTGTCGGCGTGCTGGCGGCGATCATGGGCGTCGGCGGCGGGTTCATCATGGTGCCCGCGATGATCTACCTTCTGGGCATGCCGACCAAGGTGGTGGTCGGCACGTCGCTGTTCCAGATCATGTTTGTGACCGCGTTCACCACATTCATGCATGCGGTGACCAACTATTCGGTCGATATCCTTCTGGCGGTCGTGCTGATCGTGGGCGGTGTCATCGGCGCGCAGATCGGCACCAGAATGGGGGCACGGCTGAAGGCCGAGCAGTTGCGCATCTTGCTGGCGGTTGTGGTGCTGGCGGTCTGCGGCAAGCTGGTCGCCGATCTGACGGTGCAGCCGTCCGAGCTGTATTCGATCGGCTACCGGGGGTCGGGCCGATGATCCGCAGGTTGCTGCTTGCGCTGGCGCTGATCGGGCCTCTTGCCGTGCAGGCCGAGGAACAGATCGTGTCGGGGCTGAGCCAGACCCGGGTGTCGATCACCGCGAATTTCGACGGGTCGGAAATTCTGGTGTTTGGCGCCGTCAAACGCGAGGCGCCGCCTCCGGGTGGGGCGTTGCAGGTGATCATCACGGTCGAGGGCCCGCATGCGCCGGTCGATGTGCGCAAGAAAAGCCGCTACGCGGGCATCTGGATCAATACCGAGGCAGTCGAGGTCGACGCGGCGCCCAGTTTCTACGCCATCGCCACGACGGCGCGCCTGTTCAGCATCCTGTCGCATACCGAGGATCTGCGGCACCGGATTTCGATACCGAACGGCATCCGCTCGGTCGGGGCGCCGCCGGAAGTGGAAGATGCGGCGCGGTTCACCGACGCGCTGATCCGGTTGCGGACCGGTGAAGGGCTGTACCGCGCCGATGAGGAATTCGTGGCCTTCGCGCAGGACACGCTGTTCCAGACCGCGTTCCGGCTGCCCGCGAACCTGACCGAGGGCAATTACGAGATCCGCATTTTCCTGACCCGCGACAAGCAGGTTATCGACACCCATGCCAAGCTTTTGCAGGTCAGAAAAGTCGGGCTGGAGCGGTTCCTGTTCCGTCTGGCGCATGACCAGCCGATGATCTACGGCGTCCTGTCGCTGGTGATCGCACTGGTCGCGGGTTGGCTTGCCTCGGCGGTGTTCCGGTTCATCCGGTCCTGAGTGAAGGTCAGGTGAATGCCGTGTTGTGGTCGTTGCCAGAACAGAGGACATCGGCTGATCGCGGACTGCCGCCCGCAACGACTGAGGTCGCCGCTTTATTGCCGAGGATCGCGTGACTTCAATCGTTGGACAACGGCGACTTAGCGGCGGCCCGTGCCGAGCCTTGATTCCGGGCGGGTGCTTGGCTCAGACCTAGTCTTGGTTCATCCCCGCCCGACAAAGGGCATCTTGGTGGCCATCACGGTCAGGCTGAGGACATTGGCCGACAGCGGCAGTCCGGCCATGTACAGCACCGCATCGGCAACGTCGCTGACCGCCATCACCGGCGGCGCATTGGCGGGGTCCTTGGCGGCAATGCCTTGCAGCAGGTCGGTGTTGGCGTTGCCGATGTCGATCTGGCCGGCGGCAATGTCGAACGGGCGGCCATCCAGCGCCAGCGTCTTGGTCAGGCCGGTGACAGCGTGTTTGGTTGCGCTATAGGCGACCGACCCCGGGCGCGGCGTGTGGGCCGAAATCGAGCCGTTGTTGATGATCCGCCCGCCTTGCGGGTCTTGGCGGCGCATCTGCCGGAACGCGGCGCGGGCGCAGAGGAACATGCCGGTGATGTTGACATCGATGGTGCGGCGCCATTCGGCCAGCGCGATCTCGTCGATTGTGCCCATCGGGCCGAACATGCCCGCGTTGTTGAAGATGGCGTCGATCCGGCCAAAGCGTTTTGTGGCGGCATCGAAGGCGGCATCGACCTCAGCCTCGTCCGAGACATCTGCGGCGGCGACAAGCGCATTCTTGTGGCCCGCAGCGACCGCCTCAAGCTTGTCCGCCCGCCGCGCGATCAGGGCGACCTGCCAACCCTCGGTCAGGAACCGTTCCGCCACAGCACGGCCGATGCCCGAGCTGGCGCCGGTGATGACGATGGTTCTCATTGGCTGTCCTCCATTTCAAGCGCGAGCGGGCCTGCGCCTTTCAGATCGGCCACCTCCAGCGCGCCGGTAGGCCGCGCCAGCCGATTGCGCGTCACCCACAACAGCCGGTTCTCGGCCCGGGTGATCGCGACATAGGCCAGTCGTTTCCAAAGCGGGATGCCCGCCTCGGCGCGCCCGGTTTTCGCCGCAACCCATAGGTCTGGGGCGAAGACCTGCACATCGGGCCATTGCGAGCCCTGCGCCTTGTGGATCGTCACCGCCGCCCCGTGCAGCAGCGCCACGCCCATGTTGGCGGCGAAGGGGATGAAGGGTTCTTCTTCATCCGGAATCTCGATCTTGATGATCGACGCGGCGGACACCTGCGGCTCTTCCGCACCGATGACATGCAGGCGCGAGAAACCGGGGCGTTTGCCGGGGCCGAGGTAGATCACCTGCGCGCCCTTGATCAGGCCGCGCGCCTCAAGGTCGATGCGTTTCTTGCGATGCTTCAGCGGCAGTTCGACGCCGTCGCAGATCAGCGGTTCGCCGGGCAGTAGTTCGTCCGGCGGCGCGCCGTAGGCCGCACGGAAAGCGGCGATCAGGCGGATGCGGGTGACATTGCGCCAGACCAGAACCGGAGAGCGCGCCATCAGATCGGCCTCGACCCGCTCGGCTACGACGACGCGCGGGTCCTCGGCGGCGGCGCGTTCGACCATCCGCTCGAAGCCCTGGAAATCGAGGTTCTCGTCGCCCAGAGCATGGGCCAGATCCAGGATCGGGCTGTCGGCCTCTTGCCGGTGAATGCGGTGCAGGATCAGGCGGCGCGCCTCGGGCAGCTTGTCGAACACCATCTCGCCCGACTGGCCCACCGGGGCAAGCTGGGCGGGATCGCCGAACAGGACCAGCGTCGGGAAGATTTCCTTGAGATCGTCCAGCATCTTCTGATCCAGCATCGAGGCCTCATCGACGAAACCGATATCCAGGGGATCGTCGCGCCGCTTCCAGCCCTTGATGAAGTCCGAGCCGCGCAGGCCTGCGGCGGCCAGCGCACCGGGGATCGACTTGACCTGCTGGTAGAATGCAAAGGCGCGATCCAGCGCGGTGTCGGTCAGCCCCTCAACCGTCGGGCGGTCGGCCTGCCCGGCCAGCCATTCGGCGATCTTCTCATACTCCGGGTCGTAGATCGGGGTGTAGAGGATGCGGTGGATCGTCGTCGCCGGAACACCCCGGTTGCGCAGCACCGAGGCCGCCTTGTTGGTGGGCGCCAGCAGCGCCAGCGTGCGCTTGTCCTTGCGTCGCCGCCCCTCCCAATCGCCAGAAACGGTCTCGACCCCGGCCTCGGACAGGGCGGCGGCGAGGCGCGCCAGCAGCATGGTCTTGCCCGATCCGGCCTTGCCGACCATCGCCAGAACGCCGGGTTTGCCGTCGGCATCGGGCGTGATTGCACCCGCCTCGATATCGACACCTGCACCGCGCAGCATTTCGGCCACGCGGTCGAAGGCCTCGGCCTGATCGTCGGAAAACTGGATCGCAGGAAGCACCATGCGCGCGACCATAGGCGGCGGGCCGCGCGGCTGCCAGACCCCGTTGACGGCTGCGCGGAGGCGTCAGGAATCAAAGCCGCCAGAGTTGCCGCGCCCCCGCCTGAGATAATATCTGAGAAGGTGCTGCCCGGTCCGGACGCCTGGTTCCGGTAAACGCGAGGCAAGTTCGATTGCGGCCAGGCGCTGTGTATCCTCGAGATTTCCGGCAAGGAATGGCAAGCCGTTCTGCTCGGCGAAAAACTTGAGGTCCGCAAGGACCTCAAGTATCCAATCGTCGTTCATGCCCACCTCTGTTAAGGTTGCGCGCCCCCAGCCATGCGCAACCCTAACATGAATTTCCTGTGACGAGCCATTCGCAATTTTTTCGGCGCGATCTGACGGCAGTTCTGCAGCAGCCTAGCGGCGCCCCGCCTCCAGCGCATCCTCGAATGTCCTCAAGCCGGTGCGCGGAGCCTGTACCAGCACCGCCATGTTGCCGGGTTTGTGTTCATTGCGCAGCATCTTCAGATGCGCCTTGGGGATATCCTCCCACGGGAACACTTCGGACATGCAGGGATCCAGACGGCGCTCCAGCATCAGGTCGTTTGCGGCGCTGGCCTGCTTGAGGTTGGCGAAATGGCTGCCCTGCACGCGCTTCTGGTGCATCCACAGGTAACGCACATCGAAGGTCAGGTTATAGCCCGTGGTGCCCGCGCAAATCACCACCATGCCGCCGCGCTTGACCACGAAAACGCTGACCGGGAATGTCGCCTCGCCGGGGTGTTCAAAGACCATGTCGACGTTGTTGCCCTTGCCGGTAACCTCCCAGATCGCCTTGCCGAACTTGCGCGCCTCGGTGAACCAGGCCTTGTATTCGGGCGTGTTGACTGTGGGCATCTGACCCCAGCAGTTGAAATCTTTCCGGTTGATGACGCCTTTGGCACCCAGACCCATGACAAACGCGCGCTTGTCCTCGTCCGAAATCACGCCGATGGCGTTGGCGCCTGCGGTGTTGATCAGTTGGATCGCGTAGGATCCAAGACCACCGGAGGCACCCCAGACCAGCACGTTCTGGCCGGGGCGCAACTCGTGCGGGTCATGGCCAAACAGCATCCGGTAGGCGGTGGCCAGCGTCAGCGTGTAGCAGGCGGCCTCTTCCCAGGTCAGGTGTTGCGGACGGCGCATCAGTTGCTGCGCCTGCACATTGGTGAACTGCGCAAAGCTGCCATCCGGCGTCTCATAACCCCAAATCCGCTGCGAGGGCGAGAACATCGGGTCGCCGCCGTTGCAGTGCTCGTCGTCGCCATCGTCCTGGTTGCAGTGGATCACCACCTCGTCGCCGACCTTCCAGCGTTTGACCTTGTCGCCAACCGCCCAGACGATGCCCGAGGCATCCGAGCCTGCGATATGATAGTCAGCACCGTGCCCGTCGAACGGGCTGATCGGCTGACCCAAACCGGCCCAGACGCCGTTGTAGTTGACGCCTGCCGCCATCACTAGAACCAGCACCTCGTGGCTGTCGATCTGGGGCGTGTCCACGATCTCGATCTGGAACGCCTTGTCGGGTTCGCCATGACGCTCGCGCCGGATCGCCCAAGCGTACATCTGTTTCGGCACATAGCCCAAGGGTGGCATCTCGCCGACCTCGTAAAGATCCTTTTCGGGCGCCTCATATGACGCGACTGCGGGGTTGATATCGAGCGCCATCGGAGCCTCCTGCCAGTCATGCCGCAATGCAGAATCAATGCGGTGTTCTAGCCCCGGATACAAACCATCGCGTAATTATGCAATGCCGAAAGTCAAGATTTTGTAATTTTATGTCTTCGCCGGCATCTTTTTGCGCTTTCTGACCGGCTTTGATGCCGCAGGTGCATTGATGAGATGGTCAAGCGAGCTGGCATAGAAGGCGAGAAGCGGTATCTGATCGACGTTGATGCGGATGCCTGCATCGGTTTCGCCGATCACCGGGGTCGCCTTGCGGCGGCGGAGCTGTACCAGCGCCTCGGTCACCGCGACTCCGGCGTCGCCGGGCCCGCGCCCGATCACCTTGATCAGGGCTGCGACCCGCTGGGTCAATTCGGCCTCGGTCAGCGGCTCTTGGGCGTCCAGCAGCGCCCGCGATAGCAGGGGCACCGGCAGCACCGGGACGACACCGGCGACGCGGCCCATCAACTCGGTGCCAAGCGCCGACATCTCGTCGCCCGGTTGCGAGGCTCGGAACTCGGCCAGCGACAGCGGCGTGCCGAACCCCACCGCCGCAGTTCCGAACCGAACGAACCGGCCCCTGATCCGCAGCCAGAAATGGCGCAGACCGAAGTTGAGGATCACCGGGATCGAGGCCCGGAACCGGCGTGCGCCCTCGCGGCCCGCTTCGATCAGGACGCGGTCCTCAAGCACCCGGTCGTAGTTCAGCGCGACCGGCACGAAGACCAGATCGCGGCCACTTTCCTCGGCCCCATCCAGCACATAGGACAGGATGCCCAGTTTGGGTGGATGCACGGTACCGTCAAGGCTTAGCCCGCCTTCGGGGAACACCGCCTGGGTCACCCCCGCCGCCGTTGCCATCGCCACATACCGCGCCAGCACCCTGCGATAGAGCCCGTCGTGCGATCTGCGGCGGATGAAATAGGCACCCATCGCGCGGATCAGCGTGCGCAAGGGCCAGATCCGCGCCCATTCGCCGACCGCATAGCTGAGCGCGGCACGGTCGGCGACAAGGTAGGTCACCAGCACGTAATCCATGTTCGAGCGGTGGTTCATCACGAAAACTACGGTGGCGTCGGGCGGGATATTCTCAAGCCCGGCGTCGAACTGGGTGATCCGCACATGATACAGCGCGCGCGAAATGGTCCGTGCGATACGAATCGCGATGCCGAAATAGGCCGTGGCCGAAAACGACGGCACGATCTCGCGCGCATAGCGATGGGCGCGCTGGTGGGCGACGGCCTCGGGGACGTTATTGGCCTTGGCGTGTTCCGCGACGGCGGCAAGCACGTCGCGGTCATAGATCAGCCGCTGGATCGTGTCGGCGCGGCGCGCCAGCTTGAACGGTTCGATCGGGCGCGGCAGGCGTTCGTTCAGCCGCGCGACGGCGCGTTCCATCCGGCGTCGAAAGAACCAGCGGACCGAGGGAAACAGGAAATGCGATGCAAAGGTCACCGCCGCGAAGAGGAGGATGAGGACGAATATCCAGATCGGCAGCTCGACGGTGCGAAACATCGTGACAGCGTTACAGGATTCCCGCTGCCCTAAACAAGTGCGCGCCGGATTGCGGGGCGATCACACGTGCGAATTGTGTCGCACGGTGTGCAACAACGACAAATTGCATCCTTGGCGTGGCAGGCCAATGCTTTCGATTCGCTGAAATCAACGCAATTCTCTTCAAGGGGGCTGATATGATACGTTCACTACTGATGACTGCGACCGCGGCGTTTCTTGGCACTGCCGCGTTCGCGCAAGATGCGGGGATGAGCTTTTTCGTGACCAGTGCCAATCCCGGCGCCGGCGGCGACCTTGGCGGGCTTGCCGGTGCCGACGCGCATTGTTCGACGCTGGCCGAGGCTGCGGGCGTAACTGGCAAGACCTGGGCGGCCTATCTTTCGTCCGCCGATCAAAACGCCCGCGACAGGATCGGCGCGGGTCCCTGGATGAACGCCAGTGGCGATGTGATTGCCGACAGTGTCGACGACCTGCACGGCAGCAACATGATCGGCAAGAAGATCGCGCTGAGCGAGGCGGGTGAGGTTGTGAACGGCCGGGGCGACAGCCCGAACCGGCATGACGTCCTGACCGGGTCGATGCCCGATGGCACTGTCGCCGAAGGCATGACCTGTGCGGACTGGACCAGCGGTGGCGATGATGTCGCCGGGATGGTCGGTCACCACGACCGCATGGGTCTGGATGATTCCGACGCGTCGAAATCGTGGAATTCGTCGCATTCGTCGCGCGGCGGCTGCGGGCTGGAAGCCCTGCGCGGTACTGGGGGCGATGGCCTGTTCTACTGCTTTGCCACGAATTGAGCGAACAAGGGTCGGTCGGGGCACCTCACCCCCGACCGATCTTTTTGCAGTGCAGCATCTGGACCCGCAAGAATGTTTCGATTACCACTCGGCCTGACAAATTTTATTGCGAACTCGTGAGGGCCCATGGCCGAGACATCCGACCGAGACCATCCATGGCTGTTCCGCACCTATGCCGGACACTCAACGGCCACGGCCTCAAACGCCCTTTATCGCGGCAACCTCGCCAAGGGTCAGACCGGCCTCAGCGTGGCCTTCGATCTACCGACGCAGACCGGCTATGACAGCGACCATCTGCTGGCGCGTGGCGAGGTCGGCAAGGTGGGGGTGCCGGTCGGCCATCTGGGCGACATGCGCGCATTGTTCGAAGGTATTCCGCTGGAGCGAATGAATACCTCGATGACGATCAACGCCACGGCGCCGTGGCTTCTGGCGCTGTATATCGCGGTGGCGGAAGAGCAGGGCGCCGATGTCGCCGAATTGCAAGGCACGGTGCAGAACGACATCATCAAGGAATACCTGTCGCGCGGGACTTATATTTGTCCGCCCGCGCCATCCCTGCGGATGATTACCGATGTGGCGGCCTATACCCGCACGCATCTGCCGAAATGGAATCCGATGAATGTGTGTTCGTACCATTTGCAAGAGGCGGGGGCGACGCCCGAGGAAGAACTGGCCTTTGCGCTGGCCACGGCGCAGGCGGTTCTGGACGATCTGAAAGCCAAGGTCGCGCCCGAGGATTTCCCCGAAATGGTCGGGCGGATTTCGTTCTTTGTGAATGCGGGTATCCGGTTTGTCACCGAGATGTGCAAGATGCGCGCCTTTGTCGAAATGTGGGATGAGATCTGCGCGGCGCGCTATGGCGTGTCCGATCCGAAATTTCGGCGCTTTCGCTATGGCGTGCAGGTCAATTCGCTGGGCCGGACCGAACAGCAGCCCGAGAATAACGTCTATCGCATCTTGCTGGAAATGCTGGCGGTGACATTGTCGAAAAACGCCCGTGCGCGCGCGGTTCAATTGCCGGCCTGGAACGAGGCTTTGGGCCTGCCACGCCCTTGGGATCAGCAATGGTCTTTGCGGATGCAGCAAATCCTGGCCTATGAGACCGACCTTCTGGAATACGGCGATCTGTTCGACGGCAATCCGGCGATCAGTGCCAAGGTCGAGGCGCTGAAAGACGGCGCGCGGGCGGAACTGAAGCAGATCGACGCGATGGGCGGTGCGGTGGCCGCGATTGAATATATGAAATCGCGTCTGGTGGAGAGTAATGCCGCGCGGATTTCGCGGATCGAAGCGGGGGAAACCACCGTGGTTGGTGTAAACCGCTGGCAGGCGGGTGAGGCCTCGCCGCTGACTGCGGGCGAGGATGCGATCATGGTTGCCGATCCCAAGGCCGAGGCCGATCAGATGGCGCGGCTGCAGGTCTGGCG
>JBBKVJ010000401.1:0-4230 GCA_037968375.1 Paracoccaceae bacterium
GAAATGTGCTGAAAAAGAAAATGTATCCCATCGTCAAAATCAGGGTCCCGGTCAAACGCGCCAAGACGCTGGACGAGGCCAAGGTGACCGCGTTGGCGGAAGACATTCTCGAAAACGGCCAGACCACCCCGATCAGCGTGCGCGCCGATGGCGAGGATTTCGTGCTGATCGAGGGCCTGCACCGACTTGAGGCCTTGCGGGCGTTGGGCGAGGACCAGATCGAAGGCTATCTGGTGCATGCCAAGCTGCATTGACCGCGATGGCAGCCCCATCGGTGATTATCTGACACTCGCCAGAGGGCGGTCTGTCCGAATTGATCGCACTCAGAGTATCTTCTGGCCATGCGGTTCAAATACGACATCGGCAGACGCCCGGAGGCGCGCGGCGAGGCATACATCGGTTGTTGAATGGCGCTGCGGACCGCAAACCGGGCCGCTCAGTCGGTGATCCGAAATGCAGCAATTTTCCTTTACCCCGGGACTATGGGTGCAGGGGCTACAACGGGCGATCCTTGCCGTTGCGATCCTGGCTGGCGCCGGGACGGCGCGGGCCGAGATCGGGCCGGACACGCTGCTGATCGGGGTCGGCGAAACCATCGGCAGCGGCAGCACCGAGATCGCCGCCTTCGGCCCCGGCTTTGGGGACCTGCTGATCGCCGACATTCTGGCGCTGCGCGCGGCCGAGCCTCGGTTTCGCGACTGCGACTTTGCGCTTCTGGAATGGCGGCGGCGCGGGCAAGTGCTGGGCGAGCGCGACCTTAAGCTAGAAGGGATGATCGATCCGGCCGCGATCACCGTCGGCGACGCTCCCCCGCCCGAGCCGAGCGTGTTGATCGAGGGCAGCCTGACCGACGAGGGCGGCATGGTTTCCTGGACCATCGAGATGCGCGAGCGGGTCAACGACACGGTGCTGGCGACCAGCACAGGCAGCGTGCCGGCCACAGAAATCGCCAAGCAAGCCGCACGGGTGGCGCGTGCGATGCTCGAGGCCGCCTGCCCCACCCCCGGCGGCTGGGCCGCCAGCGGCGGTGGCGCGCGGATCGTGATCACCGGGCAGGTCGCGCGGATTGATGTGCCGTTCCAGCTGCAGGGCGAGTTTCCCGGCGCCGCGGTGGCGTTCGAATACACCCCGACCGGCGCCCTGGGCGGCAGTGTCACCTACACGTTTGCGGGCAGCGGGGTCAGCGGCGGTGGCGAAGGAGAATTTACGCTTGCGCCACAGCCCGATGGCACCGTGCTGATCGAGCAGACCACCAATGGCTGCGTCAACGGGATACCGAACTCGTGCAAGACCAACAGCGACAAGATCACCCTGACGCCGGTTTCGAACTAGGGTCGACTCTGTTGGTCAGGACTCACTTGTTCGCATTTGCAAAGACACGGACCACACCTGAAATATCGCCGCCGCAATGGAAGTGCAGAGGCTGACCGCGGGCGGCCGCTCGCAACGATTGCGGTCTTCGCTTTATGGTCCAGCCCCGGCTGCCTTCAATCGTCGCGCCAACGGTGACGTAGCGGCAGACCACAAGGGCGGTCAGCCGCTGCCCGGCGGCGCTAGCGCGCCTTGATCCCGGGCGAGTGCTTTGAGGGCACGTCGGCCCCCTCGCCCTTCGTCTTGAAACTGCCCAGGCAGATCACACGCTGAGGCAGACATACTTCATCTCTAGATAGTCATCGATCCCGTGCTTCGATCCCTCGCGGCCCAGACCCGATTGCTTGATGCCGCCGAAGGGCGCCACTTCGGTCGAGATGATGCCGGTGTTCACGCCCACGATGCCGTATTCCAACGCTTCCGCCACCTTGAAGACGCGGCTCAGGTCCTTGGCGTAGAAATATGAGGCGAGGCCAAAGATCGTATCGTTGGCCAGTTCGATAACCTCGTCCACCGTCTCGAACTTGAACAGCGGCGCCAGCGGGCCGAAGGTTTCCTCGGTGGCAAAGTCCATCTCTTTGGTCGCCCCGGTCACAATGGTCGGCTGAAAGAAGTTGCCGCCCAGCTTGTGCCGGTCGCCGCCCAAAATCACCTTGCCGCCCTTCTTCTTGGCGTCGGCGATATGCTCTTCGATCTTTTCGACCGCATCCATGTTGACCAGGGGGCCAAGATCGGTACCGTCTTCCAGCCCGTCGCCGACAGTCATCTTTTCAACCGCGGCTTTGAGCTTTTTTGCAAATGCATCATAGACGCCTGCCTGCACATACAACCGGTTGGCGCAGACGCAGGTCTGGCCGTTGTTGCGGTATTTGCAGGCGATGGCGCCCTTGACCGCCTCGTCCAGATCGGCGTCGTCGAAGACGATGAAGGGCGCGTTGCCGCCCAGTTCCATTGAGCATTTCATCACCTGATCGGCGGCCTGTTTCAGCAGGATTCGACCGACTTCGGTCGAACCGGTGAAGGTCAGTTTCCGCACCTTGGGGTTCTCGCAAAATTCCTTGCCAATGTCTGACGACCGCGACGACGTGACCACCGACAACAGGCCCTTCGGGATCCCCGCACGTTCCGCCAAAAGCCCCATCGCCAGCGCCGAAAGCGGGGTTTCCTTGGCCGGACGTGCGACAAAGCCGCAGCATGCCGCCAGCGCCGGGCCGACCTTGCGGCCGATCATGGCGCTGGGGAAATTCCACGGCGTGATCGAGCCGACCACGCCCACCGGCTGGCGGATCACCATCAGCCGCTTGTCGGGCTGGTGGCCAGGGATCGTCTCGCCATAGATGCGCTTGCCCTCTTCGGCGAACCATTCGATGAACGCCGCCGAATAGACGATCTCGCCCTTCGCCTCGGCCTTGGGCTTGCCCATCTCGGCGGTCAGGATCGCGGCCAGATCGTCGGCACTGGCGATCAACAGGTCGAACCAGCGCCGCAGGATCACCGCGCGTTCCTTGGCGGTCTTGGCACCCCAGGGCTTCATCGCCGCATGCGCAGCGTCAATCGCCCGGGCGACCTCTTCGCGGGTCAGATCGGGCACCGTGCAGATCACATCGCCGCGGGCCGGGTTGGTGACCTCGAACGTGCCGCCATCCTTGGCGTCCACCCATTCGCCCGCAACATAGGCCTTGGTGCACAGAAGCGAGGGGTCTTTCAGGATTGAGCGGAGATCGCTGGCGGTGTCGAGCATGATGCCCTCCATTGGAAACGGGTTTCCCTTGCCAAAGCATGAGCGCTAGGTCTTGTCCAGACCAACATGGGGCCGATCAAAGGAGTTCCCGCGATGGATTGGGACGATGCATATGCCAATGCCGTGCATATTACCGGCGGCGAGGACTATCCGCCGAAATGGGCCGAGGCGGCGGCGGAATACCGGTCTGTCGAGGTCGCTTTCGGCCGCGCGATGCTGAACCTGCGCTATGGCGAAGGCGCGCGCGAGGTCTATGACCTCTTTTATCCCGCCGGGCGGCCCGCGGGGTTGGTGGTGTTCATCCACGGCGGCTATTGGCTGAAGTTCGACAAGAGTTATTGGTCTCATCTGGCCGCAGGGGCCACGGCGCGCGGCTGGGCGGTGGCGATGCCGTCCTACACGCTGGCGCCCGAGGCGCGGATCGCCGCGATCACGGCGCAAATCGCACGCGCTGTGGATGCGGCAGCGGCGCGGGTGGCGGGTCCGGTGGTGATCGCGGGCCATTCGGCGGGCGGGCATCTGGCGGCGCGAATGGTCTGCACCGATGTCGTGCTGGGCGCGGCGGGTCGGGTGATCCGGTCGGTGCCGATCTCGCCCTTGTCGGACCTGCGGCCCTTGATGCAGACCACGATGAACGCCGACTTGCGGATTGATGACGGTGAGGCGGAGATGGAGAGCCCGATCTTCCACCCCGCGCCTGCGGTGAAAGTGCATGTCTGGGTCGGCGCCGACGAACGCCCTGCGTTTCTGGATCAGTCGCGCTGGCTGGCGGAGGCTTGGGATAGCGAGCTGACCATTGAACCGGGGCGGCACCATTTCGACGTGGTGGAAGGGCTGGCTGAACCGGAAAGCCCTTTGACCGGGGCGCTGTTCGGATAGACCCGCCCGGGATCAAGGCGCGCATGCGCCGCCGGGCAGCCGCTATAGTGCCGTTGGTGCGACGATCAACGTCAGGGGGTGCCCCACCATAAAGCGACGACCGAGTTCGTTGCACGCAGCAGCCCACGGTCAGCCTCTGCCCTCTGATCCGAGTGTCAGATACGCCCGCAAACCCCGCCTCACATCTCCTCGACCGACACCACCCCGCCCAGACTTTTCAACGCGCCCTTGATCTGCGG
>JBBKVJ010000402.1:0-5757 GCA_037968375.1 Paracoccaceae bacterium
CGCCGGGCCATGCCCTGGCGATCAGCGAAGAGCCGCCCGGCGGTTCGCCCACAGGTCAGCCGACAGGGGCTGTCCTGGCCGTCGGTCCGATAACGGATGTGTGACCGCCGCTGAGGCAATAATTCTGCCGATGGTCTGAAACTTTCCGCTGCTGGCGCCCGTGTCTTTCCCGATCCCGCCGGCAAACGGTGGCGACATCCCAAGGGAGTGACCCGACCATGCTCAGAACAATTCTCGCTTCGACCACGCTTGCGGTCTATGTGACCGGCGCCATCGCGGGCAGCCATACCATGACCGGCAATCCGATGGTCGGTGGTGCCGCGATGTTCGAGGACAAGAACATCATCGAAAACGCCGTCAACTCGGCTGACCACACCACGCTGGTTGCCGCCGTGCAGGCCGCTGGCCTGGTCGAGACGCTGCAGGGCGAGGGCCCGTTCACCGTCTTTGCGCCGACCAACGCGGCGTTCGACATGCTGGCCGCAGGCACCGTCGAAGACCTGCTGAAGCCCGAGAACAAGGACGCGCTGGCCAAGATTCTGACCTGCCATGTCGTCGCCACCAGCGCCTTGTCGGACGCGATCATGGGTATGGTCGACGATGACAAGGGCAAGCATCCGGTGCCGACCGTCGGCGGCTGCACGTTGCAGGCCACCTATGCCGGCGACAAGATCATGCTTGAGGACGAGCGTGGCCGCACCGCTACCGTCACGATTGCCGACGTCAAGCAATCGAACGGTGTTATTCATGTGATCGACACGGTTCTTCTTCCCGCGATGTAACGATTGCGTCACATGACGCCCCGCCCGTCGCGGAACCGGGCGGGGCACGTTACAATGCCTGCAAAGGAGACAGCCATGATCAGAAGAACATTCTTGCTTGCCGGGGCGTCGCTTGTCGCCATCCGCGCGGTCAGCGGCAATGCCGCAGGCAATTTCGAGGTGACCCGGACCGAGGCCGAATGGCGCGCCATGCTGAACGATGCGCAGTACGATGTCATGCGCCGCGAAGGCACTGAACGGGCCGGGTCAAGCCCGCTCGACAAGGTCTTTGCCGAGGGCACCTATCATTGTCGCGGCTGCGACCTGCCACTGTACCCCGCCTCGACGAAGTTCGACAGCGGTACCGGCTGGCCCAGCTACTGGCAATCACTGCCGGATGCTGTCGGCACCAAGGCCGATCCGGGGCTTTTCGGTAGCCGCACCGAAGTGCACTGCCGCCGCTGTGGCAGCCACCTGGGCCATATCTTCGACGATGGTCCGGCGCCCACCGGCAAACGCCATTGCCTGAACGGCGTCAGCCTGGTGTTCAAGGCCGCCTGAAACGACGCCTCTTCGGACTGTTGAAAACATGCCGGAGGGGCAGTGCGTTACTGAAGCAATCAATCAGTCGCGAAAATTCCGGCTGTCCTTGATCTGGTCCCAGGCCCAGACGACCTCTTGCAAGCGGTCCTCGTCGTCGCGGTTGCCGGCGTTCATGTCGGGGTGCAGGTCCTTGACCATGCTCTTGTACTGCTTGCGAATATCGGTGCGGCTCCAATGATCGCGTGCATCGAGAATCTCCAGCGCCTTGCGCTCGGTCGGCGGCAACCTTCGGGTGCCGGTGGTGGCGCGGCCCGGGTTGCGGGTGGCGTTGTCGCCCAGAATCTGATGCGGGTCCGCGACGCCGAGGCGCGCCCAGGCGCGGTCTTCCTCGGTGGCCTTGGCAAAGGGTTTGGTCGGCCGGTCCCAGACCCGGCTGGCGTCGATGCTTTTCTGCAACTCTTCCTCGGACTGGCCCGAGAAGAAATTCCACTTCAGATTATACTCGCGCGCATGGTCGCGGCAGAACCACCAGTAATCGTCCAGACTGTCGGGCGATTTCGGCGCCCGGTACTGGCCCGCCTCTTCGCAACCGGGATGTTCGCAGCCGCGGGTCGAGGTTTCCGACGCCCCAGACATGCCACGGCGACCGCGCGTGCGCTTCTTCTTGTCGGACGAAACCCGCATATCAAACTCGAAGGGCGATTTTTGCGACATGTACGGCAAGTCCTTTCCGACTCGGACGCACGAGTTTAGTGTTCCTGACGGGGGATTGAAGAGGGAAGTTCGGGAAAGATGCGTGTGAGTGACGAAATCCGCGACCGGTTGCAGGCCGCATTTGCACCAGATGTGCTGGAGGTCGAGAACGAAAGCCACCGACACGCGGGCCATGCCGGCGATGACGGATCGGGCGAAAGCCACTTTCGCGTCGTGGTTCGGGCGCGCAAGTTCGCCGGGATGAGCCGCATCGACCGGCACCGCGCCGTGCACACGGCCCTGGGCCCCGAGCTTGTCGGCCGCATCCATGCGCTGGCGCTGGATATCGACGGCTAGGGCTGGCTACCGGTTTGGCACAGGTACGGGCTAAGCGCCGCCGCGATCAGGAGGGGCGGCTGTTCTGGGTCAGCCCGTTGCCCGTCGCGGCGCCAAGTTTAGGCGCGTTTCCGGCCTCGCCTGTCGGCATGAGCGCGGGCGATTTTGCCGGACGGTCTGCGATTGAAAGCGTGGCGGCAAGCCGGTCGGCCACGCTTTCACGCGTCTCTTCCCCGGATTCGGTGTCATCCTCGGCTGCATACGTATCGCTTGCCGTATCGCTTGCAGCCACGGTTTCGTCCTCGATCTCGGCGTCGTCGCTGGGCGGCGCGGGTTGCGCGGCGGCGGCGATCTGCGGTGTGGGCGATCCGTTGCGACGAAAGGTTGCCGCCTCGACCGACACTTCTTCCACGACGGCCAAAGCCCGGCGAAACACCAGCATGTTCTGGAACCGCGTGGCGCGCCCGGTCAGCCCGACACGCTCTTCGCAGGGCAGCGTATCGGTGCGCTGGTATTCCCAGCCGTCCTGACCAAGCTCGTTCATCACCTCCATCAGCGCATGGGCGAACCGCGCTTCGGTAGTCTTGGCGCCCTTGGCCTTTACGCCCCGGAACGGTGCCGGCAGCACCTTGTATTCATAACGTGTCATCTCTGACCCCCTCAGGACTGGTCGATTCGGAACTTACCGCGAGATCGACCCGGCTCCAAGCTTTTCGTGGGGCAAACCGAAAAATTCCCTTTGGGATTGTTGCCTTGGCGCGATATCCTCAGGTGAAACCAGGCGCAGGTCATACGGCCTGCCCGTCACAGCGGACGGATTCTGATTTTGGTGATCCGGTTGTCCTTGCGGCCCATCACCTCGAACCGAAAGCCGTGGAACGAGAACACCTGGCCTTCCTTTGGGATCATCTGCGCCTCGTGTATGACCAGCCCGGCTACGGTATTGGCCTCGTCGTCGGGTAGTTGCCACTCGGCGGCACGGTTCAGATCGCGGATCGTCATGCCGCCCTCGACCACATAGTCGCCGGTCTCGGACGGTTTCATCGGCGGCTGCTCGGCCACGTCGAATTCGTCGGTGATCTCGCCGACGATCTCTTCCAGAATGTCCTCGAGCGTCAAAAGCCCCTGCAGCCCGCCGTATTCATCGACGACCAGAGCGAAATGCGCATGGCGACGCAGGAACTGGCGCATCTGTTCATCCAGGGGCGTGGTGTCGGGGATGAAATAGGGCGGGATCGCAACTTCCATCACGTCCAGTTTGCCAAGCGAGGCGAGGCCACCCTCATCGCCGCGCACCAGCCGGTCGACGGCGCGCAGCAGATCCTTGGCATGGATCACGCCGACGATGTTTTCCATGTCGCCCTTGAAGACCGGCAGCCGTGTGTGCGCCGAGGCCAGACATTGCGACAGAATCGCCTCGGGATCGTCGTTCGCGTCGATCATCTCGATCTGGCTGCGGTGGCGCATGATTTCCTCGACCGTCCGCTCTGACAGGTCAAGAGCGCCCAAGAGGCGGTCGCGGTGATCCTTTTTGACCACGCCCTCGGAATGGCCGATGGCCAGCGCACCGACGATCTCTTCATGGATCGACAGGAACTTGCTGTCGGGATCGGTCCGGACCCCGAACATCGCCAGGATCATCCGCACGAGGAAGCGCACCGCCGACACGATGGGCGACAGCACACGGACCACGATGCCGATCGGGCGGGCGACGAAGGTTGCCATCCTTTCGGGGTTGGTGATCGCATAGGTCTTGGGCAGGACCTCGGAAAAGACCAGCACAAGTGCGGTCATCACCAGCGTCGCCAGCGCCACGCCACTTTCGCCGAAAAGCCGGGTGAACAGTGCCGTGGCCAGCGACGCGGCCAGGATATTGACGACATTGTTGCCCAACAGCACCGAGCCGATCAGACGTTCGCCATCTTCGGTCAGCGCCAGCGCCTCTTCGGCACCTTTCAGGCCGCGGTCGGCCTGGCTTTTCAACTTGCCGCGCGAGGCGGCGGTCAGGGCGGTCTCGCTGCCCGAAAAGAACGCAGACAGGACCAGAAGCAGCAAGATGGCCGCAACCGTGGCCCAAAAGGCAGTGTCGAGGAAAAGTAAGGCGTCGTCCATCTGGGTTCCTTGGATTTGCCCTACCTTATGGGGCTGGCGCCCTGATCGATCAAGGCCGGGCAGACGGGGTCGCTAGCGGTCACGCGCCAGTGGATGGTGCTGCAACACCAGATCGCGCAGGCGTTCGTCCAGAACATGGGTGTAGATCTCGGTCGTCGAGATATCGGCATGACCCAAAAGCGCCTGGATCGCGCGCAGATCGGCGCCATGCGCCAGAAGATGCGTTGCAAAGGCGTGGCGCAGCGTGTGCGGGCTGATCCCGGCAGAGTCGATGCGCGCCTCAAGCGCCAGCACCTTGATCAGCCTGAAGAACGCCTGCCGGGTCAGGTGCCCGGCCTTGCCCCCTGACGCAAAGAGATAGCGCGAGGTCGGGCGTCCGGCCTTGCGCGCTTCGGCATCAACGGCATCGCGATGCGTCAACCACGCGGCCAGTGCGGCGCGGGCGGGCGTTGACAGCGGCACCATACGCTCCTTGCCGCCTTTACCGAGGATCAGCAGCATCCTGGGATCGCCCCGCGCCGCGGTGATCGGCAGCGAGACCAGTTCGCTGACCCGCATGCCGGTGGCGTAGAGAAGTTGCATCAGGCAGGTGTTGCGCAGCCGCTCGACCGGGTTTTTGCCATGCGCGCCAGCGGCCTCAAGCAGCCGGTCGACCTCGGCCTCGCTCAGCGTGCCGGGCAGCGATTTGGCCCGCGCCGCGCCTTTGATCCTGAGGGCCGGATTGGTGTCGCGCCAACCTTCCTCGAACGCGAATCGGTAAAGCTGGCGGATCGCCGACAGCCGCCGGGCGCGGGTGGCGGCGGACAGGCCCTGAGCGTCGCACTGGATCAGATAGGCCTCGATATCGCCCTGCACGACCGTCTCGAACGCTTTGTCCTTGGCGCCCAGCCAGCCCTCGAAATCGGTCAGATCGCGGCCATAGGCCAACAGCGTGTTGCGCGCGGCACCCAGTTCGGCGGCCTGTGCCTCAAGGAATGTCGCGATCCAGCGCTGACGGGTCATGTTGTCGGGGCCACCGGGCCGCTCATGCCGGTTCCGCCAAAATCAGGTATTCCAGTGCAGCGCGGCGCGCCGTGCCTTCCAGCCCCAGCGCGCGAAACGTCGCCAGCGCCTCGGACAGCTGGCGCGGATCGCCGGCCTTTCCGGCGGCCAGACTGGCCAGCGCCAGCAAGATCGCCTCGCCGATGCGGTCTTCCTCGATCAGGGCCGATGCCGATGCGGGCGGCAGCGCGCGTTGCGCCAACCCGGCAAGGGCCGTCGCCGCCTCACCCTGGGCGCGCGGCAGGGGCAGGCCGCGCGCGATCGCGGCCAA
>JBBKVJ010000403.1:0-3432 GCA_037968375.1 Paracoccaceae bacterium
AAGCCGCCCGCATCCTCGCGCTCGACCTCACGCGCAGTGCTGCCCTTCTGGGCATGGTGGTATTCCACTTTACCCGCGATCTAGAGATGTTCGGCCTCGTCGCCCCCGGTGCCACGATGACCGGCGGCTGGGCCGTCTTCGCGCGGATCGTCGCGGGCAGTTTCATCGGCCTCGCGGGCGTCGGTCTGGTTCTCGCGCATGGACATGGAATCCGTTGGCGCGCGTTCCTGCGGCGTCTGGCGGTGATCTTGGCGGCGGCGGCGATGGTGACGCTCGCCACCTGGGTCGCGATGCCCAACGTCTACATCTTCTACGGCATCTTGCATTCCATCGCGGTGTCCAGTGTCCTTGGCCTCGCGTTCCTCAGGCTGCCGGTCTGGCTGATCGGCTTGGCGGCGCTGGCGGTCTATATCGCCCCCGCCTACCTCTCCGATCCCGCCTTTGACGCGCCCTGGCTGCTTTGGATCGGTCTCTACACCGAAACCCCCCGCACGCTCGATTTTGAGCCGGTCCTGCCCTGGTTCGCACCGTTTCTTCTGGGCATGGCAGCGGCGCGCGTGGCAATCGGCACCGGGCTTTTGCAGCGGCTCCGGGCGCGGGCCGAAACCCCCTCGGCCCTGCTGGCGGCGCTTGCCTGGCCCGGTCGATACAGCCTGGCGATCTATCTGATCCATCAGCCGGTGCTTTTTGGCCTGATGTGGCTCTGGGTCCGCGTGTTCGGCTAGCCCGCGCTGGCATCTTCCGGCAGACCACTCAATGCCCACCCCACCTCTGGCAAATCCCTTCTTCATGGCCTATGTCCGGCTCCGGAGACGCGGCAGAAGGCACCGGAAGAGATGGCGAAAATCACCTATATTGAACATGGCGGCACCGAGCATGTGGTCGAGGTTCCGACCGGCCTTACCGTCATGGAAGGCGCCCGCGACAACGGCATCCCCGGCATCGAGGCCGATTGCGGCGGCGCCTGCGCCTGTTCGACCTGCCATGTCTATGTCCACCCGGACTGGGTCGGCAAGCTGCCGGCGCGGGAAAGCATGGAGGAAGACATGCTTGACTTCGCCTATCAACCCGACCCCGCCCGCTCGCGCCTGACCTGCCAGCTCAAGGTCACCGATGCGCTTGACGGTCTGGTCGTCCAAATGCCGGAAAAGCAGATATGATGCGGCTCGCGGCAGCAGTTCTCACCGCGATCCTCGCTGCCGGATCAGCGATCGCCTGCGACTATCCCGGCCCGCCCCCCGGCAGCGGCGAGGCACGTGCGGCCACCGGCGACATCCTCTGGGCGGCTTATTCCGACGCCACCCAGCGCTACGATCACGGCATCCTTGGTGACGCTATCGAGGCCGGAGGCCTGCGCGCCCGCACCGCCGACATGTCCGACTGCGAGCTGGTCGTGCAGTTGAGTGAGGGTGCTGTCTTCGAGGATACGACGCCCCGCATCGTCGATCTGGACGGTGATGGCCGGAATGAGATCATCGTGGTCGAAACCGACATCGCGCGCGGTGCTTCGCTGGCCATCTACGGTGTCCGACAGGGGCGGCTGACGAAGCTCGCTGCGACGCCGCCGATCGGTCAGACTCACCGCTGGCTGGCACCCATCGGCGCCGCCGATCTGAACGGCGACGGGCGGGTCGAAATCGCCTATATCGACCGCCCGCATCTGGCAAAGATGCTGCGTGTATGGCGCTACGAGGCGCGCGGCAACCGGGGTAGCCTGACCGAGGTTGCCGCCGCCAGCGGTCTAACCAACCACCGCATCGGCGACCGCGAGATCCTTGGCGGCATCCGCAGCTGCGGCGGCGGCTCCGAGATGATCACCGCCAGCGCCGACTGGCTCAGGCTGATCGCCACCCGACTGGACGCAGGACGTCTGGTGGCGCGCGATCTGGGGGCGAATACGCCCCGCAGGCTGAGCGCGGCGATGGCCTGTCAGGGCGGCTGACGGCGGCCTGCATGGGCCACGGCCAGCGCCAAACAGCCGCCTGCGATGGCCCAGTTCTTGACAAAGATCGACATCTGCCAACCGTCGCCGGGGATGAAGTGAAATAAGCTCGTCACCGCGCAATAGGCGGCCAGAGCCAGCGCTGTCGGTGCCACGGCACGCCCGGCGATCAACAGCATGGCAGCTATGGCATTGAAGGCGAGTGCGGGCCAGATCAGCGCGGTCGGCAGGCCAAGGTTTGCCAGAAGCCTACCCGCCGCGTCAGGGTCGATGGCCTTGTTGACAGTACCTGCGACGAACAGCGCCGCGATCAGCCAGCGCGCGGCAACAAGCGCCGGACCCGTCCAGCGCGGCGCTGCGGTGTCCTGCATCACAGCGCGCGCCAGCCGATATCGCGGCGGCAGAACCCTTCGGGCCAGTCGATCCTATCGACCATCGCATAGGCGCGGGCCTGCGCATCGGCCAGTGACGCGCCGCGCGCGGTGGCGTTCAGAACCCGCCCGCCAGAGGCCAAGATCCGGCCTTCGGCTGCGGCGGTTCCGGCATGAAACAGCGCCTGAAAGGAATCTTCGGTCACGCCATCCAGCCCGCCGATCACCGAGCCTTTGGCATAAACGCCGGGATATCCCTTGGACGCCATCACCACGGTCAGTGCATGATCGTCGGCCCAGTTCACTCGCGCCTCGGCCAGCCGACCCTCGGCGCAGGCCTGCATCAGGTCCAGCGCCTGCGCGCCAAGGCGCAGCATCAGCACCTGGCATTCCGGATCGCCGAACCGCACATTGTATTCCACCAGCCTCGCCTGACCGTCTTCGATCATCAGCCCGGCATAAAGCACGCCCTGATACGGCGTGCCGCGCCGCGCCATTTCGACCACCGTCGGGCGGATGATCCGGTCAAGCACCTGCGCTTGCAACGCCTTGGTCAGCACCGGCGCGGGCGAATAGGCGCCCATGCCGCCGGTGTTGGGGCCGGTATCGCCCTCGCCGACGCGCTTGTGGTCCTGCGCCGTGCCGATGGGCAGCACGTCGGTGCCGTCGCAGAGGATGAAGAACGACGCCTCTTCGCCGGTCATGAACTCCTCGATCACCACCTCGGCCCCTGCCGCCCCGAAGGCGCCGCCGAACATGTCGTCGATGGCGTCCAGCGCCTCGGCCTCGGTCATCGCGACGACCACGCCCTTGCCAGCGGCCAGACCGTCGGCCTTGACCACGATGGGCGCGCCCTGGGCACGGATATGCGCCTTGGCGGTCTCGGCCTTGGTGAACCGTGCCCATCGGGCGGTGGGCGCACCGCAGGCATCGCAGACCTCTTTGGTGAAGGCCTTCGATGCCTCCAGCTGGGCTGCTGCCGCCGAAGGCCCAAAGGTCAAAAGCCCCGCCGACCGACACGCGTCCGCCACCCCGGCCGCCAGCGGCGCCTCAGGCCCCACCACCACGAAATCGACCGCGTTTTCCTCGGCGAAGGTCACCACCGCAGCACCATCCAGC
>JBBKVJ010000404.1:0-2736 GCA_037968375.1 Paracoccaceae bacterium
GCCCTGCGCCACGATGCGGATCGCCTCGGGGCGCAGGCTGGCCCAGGCGCGGCGGCCCGAGACGGCATGGGTGACCTCAGGCGGCAGGACGTTGGACGAGCCGACAAAATCGGCGACGAAGGGTTTTGCGGGGCGATGGTAGATCTCCTGCGGGGTGCCGATCTGTTCGATCCGGCCTTCGTTGAAGACGGCTACCCTGTCGGCCATCGACAAGGCCTCGCCCTGGTCATGCGTCACGAAGACAAAGGTGATGCCCAACTGGCGCTGCAGCACCTTCAATTCTTCCTGCATCTGCTCGCGCAGTTTCAGATCGAGCGCGCCCAGGGGTTCATCGAGCAACAGCACGCGAGGCTTCATCACCAGTGCCCGCGCCAGTGCCACCCGCTGCCGCTGGCCGCCCGACAACTCAGCTGGCCGTCGCGCGCCATAGCCCGGCAGTTGCACCATCGCCAGCGCCTCCTCGGCCTCGGCCCGCCGCGCTTCGCGGGTTTTGCCCGCGATCCGCAGACCATAGGCGACGTTGTCGAGCACATTCAGATGCGGGAAGAGGGCGTAGTCCTGAAAGACAGTATTCACCGCGCGCCGGTAGGGCGGCACCCCCGCCATCGCCGCGCCGAAGATGCGGATATCGCCATGGTTGGGCTGCTCGAACCCCGCGATCAGGCGCAGGCAGGTGGTCTTGCCCGAGCCGGAAGGCCCGAGCATGGCGAAGAACTCGCCCTCGGCGATGTCGACCGAGACGTTATCGACCGCCCGGACCGGGCCGAAGAAACGGCAGGTGTTGCGAAATTCGACGGCGGTGGGCATGCGTCTCCGAAATGTTGTTGATAGACATGGTGCGTGCAGAGCACACACCCTACGTGTGGTTCAGCCTCGTAGGGTGTGTGGTTCCCGGCCCGCTTATGGGCCGGGGTTCACGCACCATTCAGCGTCCGCCGATCACCCCGATGTAATCGCTGACCCAGCGGTAATAGGGCACGCATTCGCCCTGCGGGCAGGTGGATACCGGCGTCGTCCAGAACCGGATCCGCTCGAAATCATCCAGCCCGTTGGCAGTGCAGCCCTCGGCGGTCTGCATGCCGCGCCCGTCGGTGCAGGCGGCAAGAACGGAGGGGTTCGCGCCGAACCAGACCGAGAGGTCGGATTGCAGGTTCGAGGCCAGCGAATGCTCCATCCACATATAGGCGCAGTTGGGGTTCGCCGCATCGACATGCATCATCGTGGTGTCGGCCCAGCCGGTGGCCCCCTCCTGCGGTATCGTCGAGGCAATCGGCGCGCCGCCCGATTTCAGAATGTTCACCTGGAACGGCCACGAGCCAGAGGCGACCACACCCTCGTTCTTGAAATCATCCATCTGGATAAAGGCGTCGTGCCAGTAGCGACTGGTCAGCGTGCGCTGGACGCGCAGGATATCAAGCGCCGCCGCATACTGATCGGCGTTCAGCTCATAGGGTGAGGTAATGCCCAGCTCCGGCTTGTGGAACATCAGATATTGCGCCGCATCGGCGATATGGATCGGCCCGTCATAGGCCTGCACGCGGCCCTTGTTCGACGCACCATCGGGCAGGTTCATCTCTTCGAACACCACGTTCCACGAGGTTGGCGCCTCGGGGAATACCTCGGTGCTGTACATCAACACGTTCGGCCCCCACATGTAGGGTGTGCCGTAGTGCACCCCGTCGACCGTGTGCCAGGGCGCGTCCTTCAGCCGGTCATCGACATCGGCCCAGGACGGGATCAGATCCACATTCACCGGCTGCACCCGCTTTCCCGCGATCAGACGCAGCGAGGCATCGCCCGAGGCTGTCACCAGATCGAACCCGCCTTCGTTCATCAGCGCCACCATCTCGTCCGAGGTATTGGCGGACTTGACGTTTACAGTGCAGCCCGAGGCCGCCTCGAAACCGGTCACCCAGTCAAAGGCGGCATCGGTCTCGCCACGCTCGATATAACCTGGCCAGGCAACGATGTTGACCTGACCCTCGGCGGCACCCAGCGACATCACCATGTCCTGCGCCACCGCTTGCCCCGCGATCAGGCCCGACAGTGCCAGCGCCGTGCAACCTTTCAGATACGTTTTCATCTTCTTCTCCCCCATGGATCGGCGGGCGCTCCAGCCCGTGCCGTCATCACCCAAGCTTGCCCGGCGACCCGCCGTTACGCAATTGCAATTTGGGGGTATATCGACGGGCGGTCTGGCGGATCGGGGTGCTGAAGGATCGGCATAAAGCCGCGCAATCGGTGCGTCCGGCGCCGGCAACCGGCCATCACGATCCCGATTTTACCCGTGCATCACCTTGAACCTTGCCCGCCGTCCTACCTATGGTGATCGCCATCGGACCAGCTTGGGGGCCAAGGCCAATGGCACGGACCATTCTTGCCGCACTGGTCGCACTGACGCTGACGCTGCCTGCCGCCGCGCCCGCCCACGCTCAAGGCATCCTGCGCGACGCCGAAAGCGAATATGCGCTGCGTCAGCTGGCCAAGCCGATCCTGTCGGCGGCGGGCATGGGCGCCAATTCGGTCGACTTCCTGTTGCTGAACGATCGCTCGATGAATGCGTTCGTCGCCGACGGCCAGACCATCGTGATCCATTCGGGCCTACTCCTCAAACTCAAGCGGGCCGAGGAATTGCAATCGGTCCTGGCGCATGAGATCGCACATATCACCAACGGCCACATCACCCGCCGCGCCGCCAACGCGCGCAATGCCCGGACGGCGGCGGGACTCGGCCTG
>JBBKVJ010000405.1:0-2710 GCA_037968375.1 Paracoccaceae bacterium
GGCCGGATCAGATCAGCAATGGCAGGAGGTTATCGGCGTCGCGCTTACGGAAGTTGGCCTGTCCGAATACATCAACGGTTTCTACAATCCTCGCCGCAAACACTCAGCTCTCGGCTGGCGGTGTCAGCAAACCGTGTTGGCGCGGGGGCCTGAGGCGAGGAGCAGCCTGAGCACGTCGAGGTAGCTGCGGTCCGCATTGTCACGGGCGGCATGCCAGCGGCCGTAGGCGGCGAGGTTCTTCGAAGCGGGGCCGCAGAAGGGCTGCATGAAGCCGCGGAACCGGCCGATGAGGGCATTCACGGTATTGATATGATGGCTGCGCGGCGTGCGCTTCGAGCGCCGCCCGGCGTTCAGCGCGAAGTGCGGGATCCGCTCGTCCTTGGCGATCCGCTCGTAGGTCGCGTGTCCGTCCGTGCAGAGCACCGCGTCGCGCGCCATTACCGGCAGCAGGACGCCGGAGATCGCCACCTGGCCGGCATCCGATATGGCCTCGAAGGCCCGGTGGCCGGCGCGGTCCGTCGCCGCGAGAAGCTTCTTCTCCCAGGCCTTCCAGCCGCCCGGTGGCGTCGTGGCCGCAGCGCCCCGACGCCGGTAGTCCTGCCAGCGGCGGCGCGGTGGCGCCGGGTTGTTGGCAGGGTCGCGCCGGTGCCGGGCCCACTCTCGCGAGCCCTTGCGGCTTTCGCGCTGGTGGGCCTCGTCTGCTTCCACGATGCCGGCGAGACACTGGTCGGGCTCAGGCCTCAAGGCGCCAATGATGGCCATGCGCCCGCGCCAGATGCTGTAGCGCGACGTCCCCAAGACCTCGGCCGCGCGACGGCAGGACATCGGCTGCGGTGCCTCGCTCATGTCGCGTGCCAGAGCGACCACGAGGTCGGGGCGATGCACCTTGGCGAGCGGCGTGCCGCTCCGGCCCGACCACGTCACTCCGCAGCCCGAGCAGCTCCATCTCTGTGCCCCCGTTCGGGTCCGACCCCACCGGATGCGCGCATCGCCGCCGCAGCGCGGGCAGGACGACGCCGGGCCGCCCGCCTCGGCGCGAGCGTCGATCTCCAGGACGGCCTCTGCCCGCTCTCGCGCCTCGGCAACCATCCCCTCCGCCTGCCGCAGATCATACGGTGTCAGACCGGCGAGCAGGCGGCCGAACTCGGCCGGATCGAAGCGGGACATGGCTGGCCTCCTGGGGTGCTGGGTCCCTCGACCTCTACCCTACTGCCGCAGAAGGACAAAGACAGAACCAACACGGTTTGCTAACACCGCCCTATGACCACCAATGAGATGCTGTAACGGGGCCTGCGTTTCGCACTGCCTGTTACCGCTTGCAAGATCAGGCGCGCGTTGTCGACCATCCCGTATTGGATCCACATGGAGGACTACGTGATGAGACTATTTGTTGGGTTGGATGTGTCGCTGGCGAAGACCGCAATTTGCGTGGTCAGCGAGCATGGCAAGATCGTAAAAGAAGCGCAGGTCGTCAGTGAACCTGAAGAATTGGTGCGTTGGACCCGCGAACAAGACGGCACAATTGCCGCCATCGGGCTCGAAGCTGGCCCTTTGTCGCAGTGGTTGCATCGTGGGCTGAGCGCGGCAGGTCTGGATGTCGTCCTGATGGAAACCCGGCAGGTGAAGGGCGCTTTGAAGGCCATGCCTATCAAGACGGACCGACGGGATGCCGAGGGTATCGCACGGCTGCTTCACGTCGGCTGGTTCCGGCCAGTTCATTGCAAATCCATCTCGGCGCAAGAGGTCCGGGCCGTGCTCGGTGCTCGGAAAGCCATCCAGCAGGGCATGATTGCTCTGGAAATGTCCATGCGGGGGCTGTTGCGGAACTTCGGGCTGAAGGTAGGTGCCATCTCACGCGGCAGGTATGAACTCCGCATCTGCGAACTGGCGGAGGGCAATGCTATGCTTGAGACCGCGACTGGACCGATGCTCCGGGCAAGGGCGTCCCTGCGACAGGAGTTGGCGGGATTGGAGCGGCGTGTCCGCCAGATGGCCCAAGATGATCCAGTATGCCGACGGCTGATGTCGATGCCCGGGGTGGGTGCGGTTGTCGCACTGACATATCGATCAGCCGTCGATGATCCCTCCCGGTTCACGTCTTCCAAGAATGTTGGCCCGTGGGTCGGCATGACGCCCTCACGCAACCAGCCGGGCGAACGCGACGTGTCGGGCGGCATCACCAAGGCCGGCGATGTCAACTTGCGGCGCGCGTTGTGCCAAGCCGCGACTGTCATGATGCACCGTGGGCGCTCTACTTGGCTTAGAACATGGGCCGCACAGGTTGCCCGCCGCCGCGGCGCAAAGCGTGCCATGGTCGCCTTGGCACGGTGTATCAGCGTGATCCTTCACCGGATGTGGGTCGATGATGCCGACTTCCGGTCAGACACGGCATTACCTCATGCCGCTTGACCAATTGCGCGTCCAACCGTTGTCTGCCTGATCGCAGGCCTTCGAGGTCCCCCAGGGACGTGGTTCCGATGATGCCGTGGTCCGGACTGTTGCCGATCAACGTCGAGCACGCCTATGAGATGGGCACATCGGAATTGCATTTGAACCAGCATCATGTTGGCAGCCCCGCGCTGACCACGGACCGAAGCATGCACCCGGGATGATCTCAGACGAAGGCGCGGTGAAAGCAGGACGGCCCGGAAAGAACCGAGGCAAAAACCGCTCTACAGCGGCCGACCTCGTGTGCGAAAAACTGCTTGAC
>JBBKVJ010000406.1:0-4650 GCA_037968375.1 Paracoccaceae bacterium
CATCTGGACCACCTTCTGGCGCAGTTGCAGGAGCGCGACCGGCGGCTGCGCGACTGGGCCGACGCGCTGGAGGTACGGGTCGCCGAACGGACCCGCGATCTGGAGGCGGCGAACCAGCAGCTGGACCTGACCACGCGGCAGCTGATCGTGTCGGAAAAGCTGGCGGCCCTGGGCGAGATCACTGCCGGAATGGCGCATGAGATCAACAACCCGCTGGCGGTTATTCAGGGCAATCTCGACGTGATCCAGTCCGACCTCGGACCGCAGGCGGCGCTACTGAAAACCGAATTTCGGATGATCACCGAACAGGTCCAGGCGATCCACATTCTGGTCAGCAAACTGTTGCAGTTCGCGCGACCCGAAGAGTTTGCTGAAACCGGTTCCGGACACGACCCCGCACAGGTGATCCGCGACACGCTGCCTTTGGTGCAGCATCTTTTGACCCGCGGCGGGATCGAGATCGACCTTGATCTGCGCACAGGATCGGCCGTCGCGATGAACCAGACCGAACTGCAGCAGGTGCTGGTCAACCTGCTGGTCAACGCGATCCAGGCGATGCCCGACGGTGGGCGGCTTGAGATCGTCAGCCGGGCGGTTGACGGCATGGTCGAGATCAAGGTGCGCGACACCGGCGTCGGCATGACGCCCGAGGTGCTGGCCCGGGTCTTCGATCCGTTCTTCACGATGAAGCAGGGCGAAGGCACCGGCCTGGGTCTGTCGATCAGCCGCAACCTTATCTCCCGCGCGGGCGGCGAGATCGCCGCGACCAGCACACCGGAGATCGGCACCCGGTTCGCGATCCGGCTTCCGACAGTGCATTCCGGTCCGGCAAGCCCTTGACTTAGCGTCCTCACCGGCACCTAATCGGCGCTGGCCAGGAACCGAAGGTGGGCACGATGCCCCAAGAGTTCCGGCAGCAACGGAGGTTTGACATGATTAATCTAACGCGGCTTCTGGCGGCGGCGAGTATCGCTGCAACCACAGCCCTCACGCCCCTGGTGGCACTTTCCGAAACCCCGCCCGATACGCTGATTCAGGCTTGGTCGATCGACGATGTGATCTCGCTTGACCCCGCCGAGGTGTTCGAATTCACCGCGTCCGAGATGCTGGGCAACTCGTATGAGGGTCTGATCGGCTACGACGTCGAGAACGTCCAGGATATCTTTGGCAGGGTCGCCGAAAGCTGGGAGATTTCCGAGGACGGCAAGACCTTTACCTTCAAGATCCGCGAAGGCCGTCAGTTTGCCAGCGGCAATCCGATCCGGGCCGAGGACGTGGTCTTTTCGCTGACCCGCGCGGTCAAGCTGGACAAGTCGCCCGCGTTCATCCTGACGCAATTTGGCTGGAACGCCGAGAACGTCGACAGCATGATCCGCCAGACCGGCGAATACACGGTCGAGATCGAGACCGACAAGGCCTACGCGCCGACGCTGGTCCTCTACTGCCTGACCGCCACCGTGGGCTTTGTCGTCGACAAGGAACTGGTGATGGCCAACGAGGCCGACGGCGATTTCGGCTATAACTGGCTGAAAACCAACTACGCCGGTTCGGGCCCGTTCGTGATCCGCGAGTGGCGCGCCAACGAGGCGATTGTGTTCGAGCGGAACGACAATTATTCGGGCGACGCCCCGGCGATGGCCCGGGTGATCTACCGCCACCTGCCCGAAGGTTCGACCCAGCGTCTGCTGCTCGAGCAGGGCGATATCGACATCGCCCGCGACCTTGGCCCCGAAGAGATCGACGCGCTGTCGTCGAACTCGGACATCGTGATCGAAAGCGGCCCCAAGGGCTCGATCTACTATCTGGGCCTGAACCAGAAGAATGAGAATCTGGCCAAGCCCGAAGTACGTCAGGCGCTGAAGTATCTGGTCGATTACCAGACCATCGCTGACACCATCGCCAAGGGCACCGTGCAGGTGCATCAGGCGTTCCTGCCGATCGGTTTTCTGGGCGCGCTTGACGAGACGCCGTTCGCGCTGAACGTCGAGAAGGCCAAGGAACTTCTGGCCGAAGCGGGTCTGGCCGATGGGTTCACCGTGACGATGGACACCCGCAACACGCCCGACATCACCGCGATGGCGCAGGCGATCCAGCAGACCGCCGCCGAGGCCGGGATCAACATTGAACTGATCCCCGGTGACGGCCAGCAGACGCTGACCAAGTACCGCGCGCGCAACCACGACATTTACATCGGCCGCTGGGGACCCGACTATCAGGACCCCCACACCAACGCCGATACCTTCGCGCGCAACCCCGACAACGGCGACGAGGCGGCCTCCAAGCCGCTGGCCTGGCGGAACGCCTGGGACATCCCCGAGATGACCGCGAAATCCGATGCCGCGGTTCTGGAAAGCGATGCGGGCAAGCGCGCCGAGATGTATCTCGAACTGCAGGGCGAGCATCAGGAAACCTCGCCCTTCGTGATCATGTTCCAGGAGATCGAGGTGATCGGGCGCCGGGCGAATGTCGAAGGCTTCGTCGTCGGCCCGTCGTTCAACGACAACTCGTTCGTCGGCGTCACCAAGTAACATGGCCTCGGCTGACACAAATTCGGAAGGGCGCTCTGGCGCCCTTCCTGCCTTTCTCTGGAAGGCCGTGAAGCTGATCACATCGGTGGCGTTCACGTTTCTGGGCCTGTTGATCGTGACCTTCCTGATCGGTCGGGTCGTGCCCGTCGATCCGGTGCTGGCCGTGGTCGGCGACCGCGCCAGCCAATCAACATATGATGCAGCCTACATTGCCCTCGGCCTAGACAAGCCGCTGTGGCAGCAGTTCTGGATCTACCTGCAGAACATCGCGACCGGCGACCTTGGCACCTCGATGCTGACCAAGCGCGACATCGTCGACGACATAGCGCGGGTGTTTCCCGCCACATTGGAACTGTCCACCGTGGGCATCCTGATCGGCACCATCATCGGGGTTCCGATCGGCGTGCTGGCGGCGGTCAAGCAAGGCCGCGCCGCCGATCAGATCGTGCGGGTGCTGGGCCTTGTCGGTTATTCCGCGCCGATCTTCTGGCTTGGCCTTCTGGGTCTTCTGATCTTTTACGCGCAGCTTGGCTGGGTCTCTGGCCCGGGCCGGATTTCGATTGCCTATGAGTATTCCGTCACCCGCCAGACCGGGCTGTTGCTGATCGACAGCGCGATTCAGGGACAGTGGGCCGCGTTCCGCAACGTGGTGTCGCATATCGCGCTGCCCGCCAGCCTTCTGGGCTATTTCTCGATGGCCTATATCAGCCGGATGACCCGCAGCTTCATGCTGCACGAGCTGGGTCAGGAATATGTGGTGACCGCGCGGGTCAAGGGCGTGCCGGAATGGCGGATCATCTGGGTCCATGCCTTGCGCAACGCCGCCGTGCCTCTGGTGACGGTGATCGCGCTGTCCTATGCGGGCCTCTTGGAAGGTTCGGTCCTGACCGAGACGGTTTTTGCCTGGCCAGGCCTTGGGCAATACCTGACCAACTCGTTGCAGAACGCCGACATGAATGCGGTTCTCGGTGGCACGCTGGTGATCGGCGCGATCTTCGTCGGCCTGAACCTCTTGTCCGACCTTCTCTACACCGTCCTCGACCCCCGTGTGAGGCGCCGCTGATGAGCGAGATTTCCACCCGCGACTGGCTTCTCTCCGAGACGCCCGCCTCGCGCCGGCAGGCCCGGTTCGGGCAGGCCTATCGCACATGGCTGGTGCTGAAGGCGAACAAGCTGGCGATGATCGGGCTTTTCATTATCGTGACGCTGATCCTTATGGCGATCTTTGCGCCGCTGATCGCCCCCTACGATCCGATCCGGGGCGGCGATCTGCGCACCGAGCGGCTGGTGCCGCCATCCTGGCAGCATCTCTTCGGCACAGACGATCAGGCCCGAGATATCTTCAGCCGGATCGTCTATGGCTCGCGGATCACGCTGATGGTGGTGGCGCTGGTGGCGATCATCGCCACACCCATCGGATTGCTGGTCGGCACTACGGCGGGCTATTTCGGCGGCTGGGTCGATACCGTGCTGATGCGGCTGACGGACATTTTCCTGGCCTTTCCGCGTCTCATCCTGGCGCTGGCCTTTGTCGCGGCCCTCGGCCCCGGCATCGAGAACGCGATCATCGCCATCGCGATCACCTCATGGCCGCCCTATGCGCGTCTGGCACGGGCTGAAACGCTGACCATCCGCGACAGCGATTTCATTGCCGCCAGCAAGTTGCAGGGCGCCTCGTCGCTGCGCATCATCTGGGGTCATGTGACACCTCTGTGCCTGTCGTCGGTCATCATCCGGGTGACACTGGATATGGCCGGGATCATCCTGACAGCGGCGGGCCTTGGCTTTCTCGGCCTCGGCGCGCAGCCGCCACAACCGGAATGGGGCGCGATGATCGCTGCCGGACGGCGGTTCCTGATCGACTTCTGGTGGGTCGCGACGATCCCTGGCATCGCCATCTTCGTCGTCTCGCTGGGCTTCAACTTTCTGGGTGACGGGCTGCGCGACGTTCTTGATCCGAAGGCCCGCAAATGAGCGCACTGCTGCACGTCGAGGACCTGCGCGTCAGTTTTCCCTCGCGCAAGGGCTGGACCGAGGTGGTGCGCGGCGTCTCGTTCGAACTCGGCCGTGAGAGGTTGGGCATCGCCGGCGAAAGCGGCTCGGGCAAGTCGCAGACCGGGCG
>JBBKVJ010000407.1:0-2822 GCA_037968375.1 Paracoccaceae bacterium
ATTTCAACCATAAAATGTGGCTGGACATGAGCGGCGTGAAAACCGTGCCGCTGCCCACCGGCCCAGGGTTGATCCCCGATGCCGAGGTCGCCGCCGGGCTGATCACACCGCGCACCCGCGCCATAGCTCTGGTCAGTCCGAACAATCCGGGCGGCGTGGAATATCCCGCCGCGACGCTGCGCGCCTTCCTTGATCTGGCCCGTCAGCACGGCATCGCGCTGATCGTCGATGAGACCTACCGTGACTTTCACGCCCAAAGCGGCGCGCCGCATGACCTTTTTGCCGATCCCGACTGGTTCGACACGCTGATCCAGCTTTATTCGTTTTCCAAGGCCTACCGCCTGACCGGCCACCGCGTCGGCGCGCTGATCGCCTCCGAGGCGCGGCTGGCAGAGGTGGAAAAGTTCCTCGACACCGTCACCATCTGCCCCAGCCAGATAGGCCAGATCGGCGCACTTTGGGGGATGCGCAACCTTGCGCAGTGGCTGGCGGGCGAACGGGCCGAAATTCTGGGCCGCCGCGCCGCCATCGAGGCCGGGTTTCCGGCACTGGCGCATTGGACGCTTTTGGGGTGTGGGGCCTATTTCGCCTATGCGCGGCACGATTACGACATCGCCTCGGATGCGCTGGCCAAACGGCTGGTCGAGGATCAAAGCCTGCTTTTGTTGCCCGGTACGATGTTCCGACCCGCAGGCGACGTCGACGGCAGGCGCGAGGTGCGCATCGCCTTTGCCAATGCCGATGCCGCCGGGATCGCGACACTGTTTGACCGGTTGTCGGCCTTTTCTCCTTAGAAACCACGCCTGACACCCTGCCCCGACCCTTGCCCCCCGACACCTTCCGACGTAGAGCAAGGGCGCCCGTTCGGGCCGTCAGGGAGCGTGCAGCATGGCCGAGAAGAAAAATCGTACCGGACAGACAGTGGTCTTCGGCCTGTTGGGCCTTTTGATCCTTTCGCTTGGCGGTTTCGGTATCGGCAATTTCGGCGGCTCGGTGCGCACCATAGGCTCGGTCGGCGAGACCGAGATACCGGTCAATGACTATGCCGTCGCACTGCAGGGTCAGTTGCGCAACGTCCAGGCGCGGACCGGTCAGGCGATCTCGCTGTCCACTCCGCAGGGCCAGGGTCTGGCCGAGGCGGTGCGTCGCCAGCTGATCGCCGAGGCCGCCCTTGATGGCGAAACCGCACGGCTGGGCCTGTCGGTCGGCGATGCGGCAGTGCAGGCCGAGGTTCTGCGGACCGCCGCGTTCCAGGGTCTCGACGGCAGCTTCGACCGCGCCGCCTATGCCGAGGTGCTGCGTCGCAGCGGCATGTCCGAGGCAGCGTTCGAGAACAACATCCGCGCCGGTGCGGCCTCCAGCCTGACCCGCGCCGCCGTTCTTGGCGGCGTCGAGGCGCCGCAGACCCTGGTCGACACGCTGGCCGCTTTTGTCGCCGAGCGCCGCGATATCCTGTGGCTGCGGCTGGATGAGACGGCCCTGACCGAGCCCCTGCCAGCGCCGACCGAGGCGCAGTTGCAGACGGTTTATGACGGCGATCCTGAAACCTATACCGAGCCCGAGCGCAGGCAGATCTCCTATGTCTCGCTGACGCCCGAGATGATGGCCGGCAGCATCACCGTTGAAGAGGACAGGTTGCGCGCCGCCTATGATGACCGTTCGGGTGAGTACAACAGCCCCGAACGCCGTCTGGTGGAACGACTGGTCTATCCCGACATGGCCGCCGCCGAGGCGGCGCGGGCGGCCCTCGACAGCGGCTCGAACTCGTTCGAGGCGCTGGTCCAGGGCCGTGGCCTGTCGCTGGCCGATGTCGATCTGGGCGATGTGACGCGCGAGGATCTGGGGGCGGCGGCCGAGCCGGTCTTCGCACTTGGCGGCCCCGGTGTCGCAGGCCCGATCGAGACCGCACTCGGGCCGGCGCTGTTTCGCGTCAACGCGATCCTTGCCGCGCAGAACACGCCCTTTGAGGACGTCCGCGCCGATCTGAATGACGAGTTGGCGCTGGAACGCGCCCGCCGCGAGATTGCCGAACAGCGTGAGGCGATCGACGATCTTCTGGCCGGGGGTGCGACACTGGAAGAGGTCGCCGCCGAGACCGGGATGGAATTCGACACGGTCGAACTGGCCGCCGACACCAGCGACGGGATCGCGGGCTATGCCGGGTTCCGCAATGCCGCCGAAACCGTGGCGGTGGGCGATTTCCCCGAGATCATCGACCTTGAGGATGGCGGGCTGGCAGCCCTTCGTCTTGATACGCTGCTGGCGCCCGCGCTGTTGCCGTTCGAGGATGTGCACGACCGGTTGCTGGTGGATTGGCAGCGGCAAGAGACCGAAGGCAGGCTTTTGCAGCTGGCCGAACGCATCATCACCGCGCGTGCCGCCGGTGACAGCTTTGAGGCGCAGGGCTTTGCGCCCGAGGCCCGCACAGGACTGCCCCGCGAAAGCTTTCTCGAAGGCGCGCCGGAAGGCCTGATCGGCACGATCTTTACGCTTGCCGACGGTGCTGCAACGGCGGTGGCCGCGGACGGCGTGGTGCATGTCGTGGCGCTGACCGCGATCAAGGCCGAAGACCCGACCGCGCCCGAGACGATGGCGCTGCGTCAGGCAATCACGCAGACCGTTGCCGAAAGCCTGACCCAGGACCTGAATGATCGGTTTGTCAGCGCCCTTGAGGCCGAGGCCGGAATTACCCTCAACCAGGCCGCGATCAACGCGGTCCATGCGCAGTTTCCGTGAGGCCGGGGTGGGGCTGACACCGGATTTCGAAGCCTTCGAGGCGGGCTATGCGGCGGGCGAAAATCAGGTCGTCTGGTCCCGGCTGG
>JBBKVJ010000408.1:0-7227 GCA_037968375.1 Paracoccaceae bacterium
GCCCCCGATCCCGCAGGCGCGCTGGTCGCCAAGATCGCGCCCGATGCCGATCTTCTGACGGTGATGGAGGCGCGGATCTGTCTGGAACCTGGACTGGCCGAATTGTGCGCGCGCCGCGCCACCGGCGAGGATGTCGACCGGCTGCGGCTGATGGCGCGCCGGGCCGCGACTTCGGCGGACGCCGATTCGACCGAGCTTTGGGACGGCGCATTGCACCGGCTGATCGCCCGGATCGCCGATAACCGTCTGCTGTCGACCGCCTTCATGCTTCTGGACGAGGTCCGGATGAGCGAGAAGTGGCAGCATCAGCGCCAGCGTGCGCGCTCGCCCGAAAAGCTGACGCTGTACGAATGTCAGCACAGCGACATCATCAATGCCATCGAGGCGCGCGACGGACCGCGTGCGCGCCAGGCGATGCTGGAACATCTGCGCGTGCTGTCGGACAGCCTGCGCGAGGCGCTGAAAGAGGATCCCGAATGACCGATGCGCCCACGCCGCTTCTTGATGTGCAGGGTCTGTCTATCCGGGTCGGCCGGACCGGCGGCAATCTGGTCGATGGAGTGTCGTTCACGCTGGCGCCGGGGCGCACTCTGTGCATCGTCGGCGAAAGTGGCTGCGGCAAAAGTCTGACGGCACTGGCGCTGATGGGGCTTTTGGCGTCGCCGCCGCTGTCGGTCACCGGCGGGCGCGCGATCTTCAAGGGTCGCGATCTGCTGTCGTTGCCAAAGCCTGAGTTGCAGCGCATCCGGGGCGACCGGATGGCGATGATCTTTCAGGAACCGATGAGCTCGCTCAATCCCGCGCTCAGGATCGGCGAACAGATCGCCGAGGCGGTGCGCAAGCACAGGGGCGCCAGCCAGGATGAGGCGCGGGCGCGGGCGTTGGAAATGCTGCGCCGGGTGCGGATTCCGGCGCCCGAAAAGCGGCTGGACGAATTTCCCCACCAGCTGTCCGGCGGCATGCGGCAGCGCGTGATGATCGCGATTGCGCTGGCCAACGACCCCGAACTGCTGCTGGCCGATGAGCCGACGACGGCGCTTGACGTGACCATTCAGGCGCAGATCCTTGATCTGATGCGGGTGCTGCAAAGCGAGCTAGGCACCGCGATGATCCTGATCACCCACGATCTGGGCGTGGTGGCCGAAATGGCCGACGAGGTGGCGGTGATGTATGCTGGCCGGATTGTCGAGATCGGCACCACGCGCGATATCTTCGAAGAGCCGCAGCATCCCTACACGATCGGGTTGATGAGCTCGATGCCCGCGCTGGGGCAACGCAGCGAACGGTTGGTCACGATCCCGGGCCGGGTCCCGGCTGCGACCGACATGCCCGAGGGCTGTCGGTTTGCCTCGCGCTGTCCTTTCGCCGGGGCGGTCTGCGCCGAGGTTCCCGATCTGCGACACATGGGCGAAACGCACAAGGTGGCCTGCTGGAAGGCGCCGATCGACGGCGTGCAAGCCGATCGGGCGGAGGCGCGAGAGTTGGACATGGCATGAGCGAGGGCGACATCATCCTTGAGGCCCGCGATCTGGCGCGCAGCTTTGTCACAGACAAGCCGCTGTTTGGCGAGCCAACACTGGTGCGCGCAGTGGACGGCGTCGATCTGGCGATCCGTCGCGGCGAGACCTTTGCCATTGTCGGCGAAAGCGGCTGCGGCAAGTCGACATTGGCCCGGCTTCTGGTGCGGCTGATCGCGCCGACCGGCGGCACGGTCATCTATGAAGGGCGCGATATCGGCGGGCTGGACGAGCGGACAATGCGCGGGCTGCGGCGCGATCTGCAGTTCATCTTTCAAGACCCGTTTTCGTCGCTGAACCCCCGAATGAGTGTCGGTGCTTTGATCGAGGAGCCGCTGCGCGCGCATGGCATGGGCGATGCCGCCCAGCGGCGCGAGAAAGCAGCGCAGCTTTTGGCGCGTGTCGGGCTGTCGCCGAGCCATGCCGACCGCTATCCGCACGAGTTTTCCGGCGGCCAGCGTCAGCGCATCGGCATCGCCCGGGCACTTGCCTCTGGCCCGAAGATCGTCATCGGTGATGAGCCGGTCAGCGCGCTGGATGTGTCGATCCAGGCGCAGGTGGTCAACCTGCTGGAGGACCTGAAAGAGGAATTCGGGCTGACCCTGATCGTGATCGCGCATGACCTGTCGGTGATCCGCCACATGGCCGACCGCGTGGCGGTGATGTATCTGGGTCAGGTGGTCGAGGTGGCCGCGACCGAGGCGATATTCCGCGCCCCGAAACACCCCTATACCGAGGCGCTTCTGGCGGCGATTCCAGTGCCGAAGATCGGTGCCCGCAAAGCGCGCGTCTCGCTTGAGGGCGACATGCCGAACCCGATTGCTCCGCCGCCGGGCTGCCGTTTCCACACCCGGTGCCCCTATGCGGTGGCGCGGTGCCGCGACATCCGCCCGGCCCTGAGGCCCATCGATGGCGGCGGCAATGTCGCCTGCCATCGGGCCGATGAACTGACCCTGACCGGGGTCTCTGACACCACGAAGACCCGCAGCCCCGGCGCCGATCGGCGGTTCGATCTTTATCGTGCCGCCCGTGCCGCCGAAGCTGCCAAGGAACGACCCTGAACTGAACCACTCGCAACCCTGGAGAGGAGCTACCGATGTCATTCAAGAGGACCCTTGCCCTGACCGCCGCGCTACTACTTGGCGCGACCTGGGCACAGGCCGCCGATCTGAAGATCGGTCTGGCCGAAGACCCCGATGTGCTTGACCCCGATCAGTCGCGGACCTTTGTGGGGCGGATCGTCTATGCCTCGCTCTGCGACAAGCTGGTGGACATCACCCCCGGTCTTGAGATCGTGCCGATGCTGGCCACCGCATGGACCTGGTCCGAGGACGGCAAAACCCTGACGATGGACCTGCGCGAAGGCGTCACCTTTCACGACGGCGAGCCCTTCAATGCCGAGGCTGTTGCCTTCAACATCAACCGCTCGCAGACGCTGGAGGAAAGCCGCCGGAAATCCGAGGTGGCCTCGATCGCGTCGACCAAGGTGGTCGATGACAACACCATCGAGATCACCCTCGCCAACCCTGATGCCACGCTGATCGCGCAGTTCGCCGACCGCGCCGGCATGATGGTATCGCCCAAGGCGGCCGCAGCGGCGGGTGCCGATTTCGGCAATGCGCCGGTTTGTTCCGGGCCGTTCATGTTCAAGGAACGCGTGCAGCAGGACCGGATCGTGCTGGAGAAATTCCCCGGCTACTGGAACGCCGATGCGATCAACTTTGACAGCGTGACCTTCCTGCCGATCACCGACGGCACTGTGCGGTTGGCCAACGTGCGGGCCGGCGACGTGCATCTGATCGAGCGTCTGTCGGCGACCGATGTGGCCTCGGTCAAGGCCGATGGATCGCTGGCGCTGGATCAGGCGGTTTCGCTTGGCTATCAGGGCATCACCGTGAACGTCGCCAACGGCGACCGTGCACAGACGCCGATCGGTCAGGATGCGCGGGTGCGTCGCGCCCTGTCGCTGGCGATTGACCGCGAGGTAATGAACCAGGTGGTCTTTGACGGCGTGATGGCGGCAGGCAACCAGCCCTATCCGCCGACTTCGCCGTGGTACAATTCCGCTATTCCGGTACCGGCGCGAGATGTCGAGGCTGCCAAGGCGCTGCTGGCTGAGGCCGGTGCCGAAGGTGTCAGCGTCGAGATCCAGACCTCGACCGATCCGGTCGGTTTGCAACTGTTGCAGGTGGTCCAGTCGATGGCGCTTGAGGCCGGGATCAACGTCTCCATCGTCGCCAAGGAATTCGCGACACAGCTGAGCGAACAGACCGCAGGCGCCTACATGACCAGCCAGATCGGCTGGTCGGGGCGGGTCGATCCGGATGGCAACATCCACCAGTTCATGACCTGTGAAGGTGGCATCAACGATTCCAAATATTGCAACCCCGAGGTCGACGACCTCTTGAATGGCGCGCGCACCTCGAACGACGTGGCCGAGCGTAAGGCCAATTATGACGCGGCGCTGGCGATCCTGGCCGAGGATATGCCGATCATCTATCTCTATCATCAGACCTGGCTTTGGGCGATGACGACCAAACTTGACGGTTTTGTCGCCTATCCCGACGGCATGATCCGCCTGCAAGGCGTCAGCCTGAGCGAATAGGCCCTGATACAACCGGGCCCGGCGGCGCTGTCGCCGGGCCCGCACTTGCCGACCCGCAGCCCTGACGAACGGAGCACGAAGATGCTGTCCTTCATCGGACGCCGGATCCTGATCGCGATACCGACGATCCTGCTGATCTCGGTCTTTGTGTTCGTCTTGCAAAAACTGCTGCCGGGTGACCCGGTGCTGGCGCTGGCGGGCGAGGATCGCAACCCCGAGATCCTGGCGTTCCTGCGCGAAAAATACCGCCTGAACGACCCGCTTTACGTTCAATATTTCCACTGGATCGGCAATGCCCTGCAGGGCGATCTGGGGATCTCGCTGCGCACCCAGCAGCCGGTCCTGACGCTGATCGGGCAGAAGCTTCCGGTGACGATCCAGCTGGCTGTGATGGCGCTGATCATCGCGGTGGTGATCGGCGTGCCTGCGGGCATCATCTCGGCCTACAAGAAGGGCACCTGGATCGACTGGCTGGCCAATATCGTGGCGCTGTCGGGCCTGTCGGTGCCGAACTTCTGGCTTGGGATCATGATGATCCTCTTGGTGTCGGTGAAACTGGGTTGGCTGCCCGCGTCGGGCTACCAGCCGCTGATGGACGACCCGCTGCAATCGATCAAGGTGATGCTTATGCCGGCTTTCGTGCTGGGCACCGGATTGGCCGCGACTTTGATGCGGCACACCCGTTCGGCGATGCTAGGCGTGTTGAAATCGGACTATGTGCGGACCGCCCGTGCCAAAGGTCTGGGCGAGATGTCGGTGGTGGTGAAACACGCGCTACGCAATGCGCTGGTGCCGATCGTCACCGTCGTGACGCTGCTCTTTGGCGAGCTTCTGGCCGGTGCTGTCCTGACCGAACAGATCTTCACCATCCCCGGCTTCGGCAAGCTGATCGTCGATGCGGTCTTCAATCGCGACTATGCGGTGGTGCAGGGCATCGTCCTTTGCACCGCCATCGCCTTTATCGCGATGAACATCCTCGCCGACGCGCTTTACCGCGTCCTGAACCCGAGGATGCGAAACTCATGAGCACAGCCGCTGATATTCCACCCGCAGACCTGCCGCCCGCAGACCTTCCGCCCGCCGACGTGCTGCCGCCGCGCCGCAAGAACCGCGTCTGGGCGCAACTGCGCGCAAACCCCTCGGCGCTGTTCGGCGCGACCATCGTGGCATTCTTCGTCATCATCGCCCTGCTGGCGCCGGTTCTGCCCATCCCGGGCCCGGCTGAGACCGATTGGGGGGCGGTGCGCAAGGCACCGTCAGCCGCGCATATTCTGGGCACCGACGAGATCGGTCGCGATGTGCTCAGCCGGATGATCTGGGGCGCGCAGGCGTCGCTGCTGGCCGGCGTGGTGTCGGTCGCCATCGCCCTCGGCCTCGGCATCCCGCTGGGTGTCATCGCGGGCTATCGCGGCGGCTGGACCGACGCCATCATCTCGCGCATCACCGAGGCGCTTTTGGCGGCACCGTTCCTGATCCTCGCCATCGCTCTGGCGGCGTTTCTGGGGCCGTCGCTGCGCAATGCGATGATCGCCATTGGTCTGTCGGCAATGCCGATCTTCATCCGGCTGGCGCGTGGCCAGACCCTGCAGGTGCTGACCGAGGGTTACATCGAAAGCGCGCGCGCCATCGGATTGACCCATCTGGCGATCCTGTGGCGCTATATCCTGCCCAACATCTTTCCGCCGCTTCTGGTGCAGGCCACGCTGACCATCGCCACCGCGATCATCGCCGAGGCGTCGCTGTCGTTCCTCGGCCTTGGCCAGCAACCGCCCGCGCCGTCCTGGGGGTCGATGCTGAACACCGCCAAGGCGTTCCTGGAACAGGCGCCCTGGATGGCGATGTGGCCCGGTATCGCGATCTTCCTCGTGGTGCTTGGCTTCAACCTGCTGGGCGACGGGTTGCGCGACGCGCTCGACCCGCGCGAAACCTGAATTCTGCCGAAAACGCTGCAAAGAGAGAATCGAGATGACCTTCACCACCCGCCCCGAGATCTGTGGCACCTTCGGTGTCGCCACATCAACCCACTGGATCGCCTCTGCCGTCGGCATGGCGCTTTTGGAAAAGGGCGGCACCGCCTTTGATGCCGCCGCCGGAATGGCCTTCGTGCTGCATGTGGTCGAACCGCATCTGAACGGCCCCCTGGGCGACATGCCCGCCCTGATCCGGGTCGCGGGCGAGGATGCGCCTTGGGTCGTCTGCGGTCAGGGCGTGGCCCCGGCAGGTGCGACCATCGCGCATTACCGTGCCGAGGGGCTGGACCTGGTCCCGGGGTCGGGGCTGTTGGCAACGGTGATCCCCGGCGCCTTTGACGCCTGGATGCTGATGCTGCGCGATCATGGCCGCTTGCCCCTGCGCGAGATTCTGGAACCGGCGATCCACTATGCCCGCCACGGTCATCCGATCCTGCCACGTGTCTGCGCCACCATCGCCGGGCTGGTGGATTTCTTCCGCGACGAATGGCCGACCTCGGCCGAGATCTGGACACCCGGAGGGTCCGCCCCCGAACCGGGCAGCCTGTTTCGAAACCCCGCGCTTGCCGACACTTGGGACCGTCTGCTGACTGAGGCCGAAGCGCATAGCGGTCGCGAGGCGCAGATCGAGGCGGCGCGCGCGGTGTTCTACAAGGGCTTCATCGCCGAGGCCATCGACAGCTGGATGCGCGATGCCTGCGTCATGGATGCGGCGGGCGGGCGCCGCAAGGGTGTGCTGACCGGGCAGGACATGGCGGGTTGGCAGGCCAGCTATGAGACACCGTTGTCGGTCGATTACGGCGACTGGACGATGTGGAAATGCGGGGCCTGGTCGCAGGGGCCGACGCTGCTGCAATCGCTGCGCATTCTTGAGGGCACCGACATTGCAGGGATCGACCTGCAGGGTGCGGATTTCGTGCATCTGGTGACCGAAACCATGAAGCTCGCCTTCGCCGACCGCGAGGCCTATTACGGCGACCCCGACCATACCGACATTCCGGTCGATACGCTGTTGTCGCGCGCCTATGCGGCGGATCGGCGGGCAAAGATCGGCACGACGGCATCGCTGGACCAGCGGCCCGGGCGGATCGCGGGCCATGAGGAATGGGCGGTGGCGGCGGTGGCGCGCGACAAC
>JBBKVJ010000409.1:0-3347 GCA_037968375.1 Paracoccaceae bacterium
GCCACCCACCGCGAAATCGCGCTCCTGACGCGGCAATCGCCGGGGCGCGAGGCCTATCCCGGCGATGTGTTCTACATCCATGCCCGCCTGCTGGAGCGCGCGGCCAAGCTGTCGAAGGCGCGGGGCGGCGGATCGCTGACCGCGCTGCCGATTGCCGAAACCGATGCGGGGAACCTGTCGGCCTATATCCCGACCAACCTGATCTCGATCACTGACGGACAGATCGTGCTGGACGCAGCGCTTTTTCATCAGGGCCAGAAGCCAGCCGTGGATGTCGGGCTCAGCGTCAGCCGGGTGGGCGGCAAAACTCAGGCGCCCGTGTTGCGCGAGGCTGCCGGCACGCTGCGGCTCGACTATGCGCAGTTTCTGGAACTTGAAGTCTTCACCCGCTTCGGCGGCATGCCCGAGGGCCGCGTGCGCGACCAACTCAAACGTGGCGAGCGGATTCGGGCGATCCTGCGCCAGCCCCAGAATGCGCCGCTTCGTCTGGCAGACGAGGTGGCGCTGTTGCTGGCCGTGCAGTCGGGGCTTCTGGACCCCTTGCCGCTGGATATTGTTGCAACTTTTCGGGCAGGGCTGCCGGCAGCCCTTGACAGGGACGCCGCCGATGTCCTGCTTGCCATTGCCGAGACCGGCGCCCTGGATGCGCAGGCGCGTGCCGTCCTGATAGACGCGATGACCCGACTTGCCGCGTCGCTGAGCGATGCAGAGCCCGCGACATGACCGAGCGGCTTGCCGATGTCAGCGCCCGGATCGACGGAATTCGCCAGTTGGGGGCCGTGGTGAACGCGATGAAGGGCATCGCTGCCGCCCGCGCCCGCAGTGCGCGCGCTCAGATCGAGGCGATCAACAGCTATGCCGCGACCGTGGCCGCCGCCATCTCTAGCGTGCTTGGCCCTGCCGATCCCATGTCACCTTCCAAGGCGTCCAGCGGCCAGGACACGGGCAATACCGGCCTGCTGGTGTTCTGCGCCGAACAGGGCTTCGCCGGCGCCTTCAGCGAACGCGTTCTGGACAGCATCGGGGAGGATCTGGCGGTCTCCAGCCTGTTCCTGATCGGTACACGCGGTCTGTCGATCGCCGCGGCGCGGGGCCTCGATCCGATCTGGTCCGCGCCGATGTCTTCGCACACGCCAGGCATTCCGAAACTGGCCGACGGGATCGCCAAGGCGATCTACCGTGCCCTGGAGGAGGACCGCTTCGACCGGCTGGATGTGATCCATGCCGGTTGGGCGTCCGGGCAGGCGCGGATCGTTCGGCAGGTTCTGTTGCCGATCGACCTGTCGGACCTGCCACCGCCGCAGGCGACACGCCCGCTGACCCAGCTTCCCACGGACGCCCTGATCACCAGCCTCAGCGGGGACTACGTCCATGCCCTGATCACCAAGGCCGCTCTGCATGCCTTTGCCGCCGAGAACGAGGCAAGGATGGAGGCCATGTCCGCAGCGAGCAGCCAGATTGCACGGGAGCTCGAGTCCTTTCAGGCGACGCTGCGCCGGGTCCGGCAAGAGGCGATCACCGCCGAGATCATCGAACTGGGAACCGGGGCGGCGGCCGCGCGCGATGCAAGGTGACATTGCCAGTAAGCCGTGCCACCCGGGCCTTAGTCCGCCGCCACTGATCTGGGTCAATACCGGGTTGCACGCTTTCCGCCAGAGTCCCCCGAATCGAAGACTTGTGCCCGGCGCGCTTCTGGCCGACAGGCGAGAGGCGTCAGCCATTCCGGCTGAACCAGACAGCACCGGCAAGGATCCCACAATGGCGCACGCCCCGACACACCTTGGACAAGACCCACAATACGAACCGTTTCTGCACTCGCCCGTCGGCGAGGACCGTCGCGGAAACAGCGTTACCATGCTGTCGAGGCTCACCCGGCTTGGCGTCGACCCCTGGGTCGAGGCGTCGGATCTGGCCGCGATGCCGGATGGGTCTGCGCGGCAACGGCTGGATGCCTTGTTGGAACGATTCACAGATGTGCCGCCCCTGATTGCGGCTCGTAGCGAGGCCGTCTCGCGGCTGCTCGCCTGTCTGCCGCCCTCCAGCAGGGTTACCCCTGCGAGCGGCCTGTCGCCGCCTGTGGTCCGTTCCCCCGCGACGTCCCTCTACTGGTTCGTCGCGATCAGATTGCTGCTGGTCTATGTCGGCATGCAAGCGTACGGCAACTAGAATGAGCCACTTGTGGAAACAGCCACCTGAATGCCAGCGTGGATGCGGAGGAACAGCATGACCGATCAGCACGACCTTTGGGATCTGGAAGAACGGTTCTGGACCAGTGGTGCGGAGAGCGCGCGCCAGATGACGGCCAAGGATGCCGTCTTCGTCTTTCCCTATCCAGCCGGTATACTTCAGGGCGACGCACTCTGGAGAGAAAAGGACGTCGCTCAGCGGTGGCGGTCTGTCGTGATGAGCGAGCGCTCACTTTCAGTCCAGGACAACATTGCCGTTCTGGCCTATCGCGCATCCGCCGAACGGAGCGGCGAGCCGATCTATGAGGCCTTGTGCACCTCGACCTATCTGAAGGACGACAACAAGGGGCTGCGCCTGACCCACCAGCAGACCCCAGTGAAGTGAGTGGTGTGCAAGGGCTCATCCGGCGTCGAAGCAAACACGAAGTTCGCAACGAGCTTATTCCGTTGAAAAACCGTGGTTGTTTTGTGGTGTGGCGAGTAATTCAATTTCTGCGTCTGAAGTGGAGGTTGATCACGATGATGGGGCCGAAACAGATTGCGCAGTCTGCGTTGTTCTACGAGTTCTCGATTGAGGATCATGTGCCTCCGGATCATCTGCTTCGGGCGATGGACCGGTTCATCGATCTGTCCGATCCGGTGCCGGATCACTCGACCTTCTCCAAGAACCGGCACGGCCCATTCCGACCCCGCTTCCCAATGGACGGCGGCGCGCAAAGGGCCTGCGTATTTTGCCAATTCCGCCAACTACATGATCGACACGGATCATGCGGTGATCCTGGATGTCGAGGCAAGCCGCTCTGTCCTGCAAGGTCAGGAAAATGGTTGGGATGCTGTTCGCCCATCTCAAACGCACCCTCGGCCCGGGGCGCCTCCGATTGCGAGGACCATGCGGCGCCCGGGACGAGTACCACCTCGCAGCCACCGCCCGGAACCTCAGAACGCTCGCAAAGCTCCTCCGGCCACCACAAAACGTCGGCCCGGCGTAAAAGGAGCAGACCCAGGCCGATTCCGCACCGACCCATAAGCCGAAGATCGCCCGACTTTTTCAACGGAATAAGCCCGAAGCGGACCTGGTTGGACATTCTGAAGTGATGGACTGCTTACTTGGATCGCCGCACATTAAGCCGATCCAATCAAATGAACGCTCGATCATAAAGC
>JBBKVJ010000410.1:0-4197 GCA_037968375.1 Paracoccaceae bacterium
CCAGCCGGGACCAGACGACCTGATTTTCGCCCGCCGCATAGCCCGCCTCGAAGGCTTCGAAATCCGGTGTCAGCCCCACCCCGGCCTCACGGAAACTGCGCATGGACCGCGTTGATCGCCGAGTCGCGGATCGAGATGCCCGAGGGGTTGCCGGCCATCGCGGCGGGGCTTTTTGGCTATCTCGGCTATGACATGATCCGGCTGGTCGAACACCTGCCCAACGTGAACCCCGACCCCCTGGGCCTGCCCGACGCGGTAATGTTGCGGCCTTCGGTCGTCGCCGTGCTGGACGGGGTCAAGGGTGAGGTCACGGTGGTCTCGCCGGCCTGGGCCGCCTCGGGCCTGTCGGCCCGCGCCGCCTATGCGCAAGCCGCGGAACGGGTGATGGATGCGGTCCGCGATCTGGAACGGTCCGCCACAAGCGAAAGTCGCAGTCTGGGCGAAGCCGCCCCGGTGGGCGAGGCCACGTCGAATTTCACCAAGGATGCCTACAAGGCCGCCGTCGAGACCGCCCGCGATTACATCCGGGCGGGCGATATCTTTCAGGTCGTGCCCTCGCAGCGATGGACGCAGGAATTTCGCCTGCCGCCCTTCGCGCTGTACCGCAGTCTGCGCCGCACCAACCCCTCGCCGTTCATGTTCTTCTTCAATTTCGGCGGCTTTCAGGTGGTCGGCGCCAGCCCCGAAATCCTTGTCCGTCTGCGCGATGGCGAGGTTACGGTGCGCCCCATCGCGGGCACTCGGCCGCGTGGCAAGACGCCCGAGGAGGATCGCGCGCATGAGGTCGATCTCTTGGCCGATCCCAAGGAATGCGCCGAGCACCTGATGCTGCTGGACCTCGGCCGGAATGACGTGGGACGGGTGGCCAAGATCGGCACCGTGAAACCCACCGAGCAGTTCATCATCGAGCGCTACAGCCATGTGATGCACATCGTCTCGAATGTCGTCGGGCAAATTCGCGATGATGAGGATGCGCTGTCCGCCCTGCTGGCTGGCCTGCCCGCCGGAACCGTGTCAGGCGCGCCCAAGGTGCGCGCGATGCAGATCATTGATGAGCTGGAGCCGGAAAAGCGGGGCGTCTACGGCGGTGGGGTCGGCTATTTCGCGGCCAATGGCGAGATGGACATGTGTATCGCGCTGCGCACTGCCGTGGTGAAGGACGAAAAGCTGTATCTGCAGGCCGGCGGCGGCGTGGTCTACGACAGCGACCCCGAGGCGGAATGGCTGGAAACCGTCAACAAGGCCCGCGCCATCCGTGCAGCGGCGGAAGACGCGGGCCGGTTTTCGGGCGGCGGCAACGGCTGAGGCCGGTCGCCACTCGGGGTCGTTGCCTCTCAGCGTTCAGACGGCAGCGAGCGCCGGACATTGCCGTGCCAGTCTTCCAGCGGCGCCTGCGGGCCGACGGTAATACTGTGCGGCTCGGCGCGCGGCCCGTCGTGCGGCAATTGGGCTGCGCCGTAGCCAACGGCAAACCCCAGTGCGATCAGCACCCAGACGCGGCCGCCTTTGGCCGGGCGGTGTGTGGCGGTGCGAGATCTGTGTTCGATATCTGCTTGAAACGTCATGGTTCCGTCCTCTTGTCAGCGTCCCGAGGGACCAACTGACAGGAGTATGCCGGGTGAGCATTCATAAGGATAACGAATTTATATTATTCAAACCATCACAGATGGTGATGGAATTGACGGCACCCCATTTAGCCCGGCACGAATGAAAAGGGCCGCCCTGACGGCGGCCCCAGCATGCTGATCGCGAGACCCGCCTAGAGATCGTCAAGCTTGTCGACGGCCTTTTTCAGATCGTCCTTCGTCGCCTTCTTTTCCGTCACCGTCGCCTGCGCAAAGATGTGGTCGACGACCTTGTCCTCGAAAAGAGGTGCGCGGATCTGCTGCTGCGCCTGCGGGTTCTTCTGGATGAAATCGAAGAACTCGCGCTCTTTGCCCGGATATTGCCGGGCCTGCGCCATTACCGCCTGGCTCATCTCGCCATCGCTGATCTGCACTTCGGCCTTCTGGCCGATCTCGGCCAGCAGCAGACCCAGCCGCACCCGGCGTTCTGCCAGCGCCTTATGCTCGTCCGTCGGCTCGACCTTGTCGTGATTGTGGCCCTGTTCCTCGGGGTGATCCTCGTGCCACAGCTGGTGCGCAATCTGGCTTGCCTCAGCCTCGACCAGACTGGGCGGCAGATCGAACTTGACCTCTTTGTCCAGCGCATCCAGCAGCCCGCGCTTCATCACCGCGCGGGCAGCACCTTTGTATTCCTCTTCCAGCCGCTCTTTCAGCTGCGCCTTCAGCGCGGCCAGATCGTCGGCCCCGAACTGCTTGGCCAGCTCGTCGTCGATCTTTGCATCAACCGGTTCTTTCACCGCCTTGATCTTGCACTCGAAAATCGCGTCCTTGCCGGCAAGCGGCTTGGCATTGTAGTCGGCCGGGAAGGTGACCTTGACCTCGGTCTCATCGCCCGCCTTGACGCCCGTCAGACCCTCTTCAAAGCCCGGAATGAAGGAATTCGAGCCCAGCACCAGCGGATAATCCTCGGCGGCACCGCCTTCGAAGGCTTCGCCGTCAACCTTGCCCAAAAAGTCGATCACCACCTGATCGCCGTCCTTGGCCTTGGCGCCCTTCTTGCGGTCGGCAAAGCTTTTGGCATTCGCGGCAAGGCTTGTCAGTGCCTCGTCCACTGACGCACCATCGGCCTCGACGATCAGCTTTTGCAGCTTGATCTTCGACATGTCGGCCTCGGGGATCACCGGCAGCGCCTCGTATTTCAGCGCCACCTTCACGTCGTCGCCCTCTTTCCAGTCGGCAGAGGTCATCTGCACGTCGGGCTGCATCGCGGGCCGGTCGCCGCTGTCCTCGAAATGCTTTTGCATGGCGCCATCGACGGCTTCCTGCATCGCCTCGCCCATCAGCTTTTGGCCAAACTGCTTGCGCAACAGGGCCATCGGCACTTTGCCCTTGCGAAAGCCCTTCATCGTCACATCGGGCTGCGCCTCGGCCAGCTTTTCGTTCATCTTGGCGTCCAGTTCGGCCGCGGAAACGGTAATCTCGTAGCCGCGCTTGAGGCCTTCGTTCAGGGTCTCGGTGACCTGCATGTTATCCGTCCTTTTCGTCGTTTATCCTTGCGAGGGCATGGTGCGGGTGGAGGGACTTGAACCCCCACGCCTTGCGGCGCTTGGACCTAAACCAAGTGCGTCTGCCAATTCCGCCACACCCGCGCATTGCCCGAAATCCAGGGAGGCAGCCGTCGTTGCCGAGAGGCCGCCCCCGAAATCGGCGCCGTTCTAGCAAAGCGCGCGGCGGGATGCGAGGGGAAAATCGGTGAGCGCCGGGGGTTTTCGACCGCCCGGACCCCCCGAGAATATTTGAAACCGAAAGAAGCTAAAGACCAAGGGCGCGGAAGACTTTGGGCAACGCCTCGGACAGATCCTCGGCGATCAGGCCGGGGCCGAAGCTGAGAGCACATTCGACATGCAGCCAGGCGGCGGTCTGAGCGGCATCCATCGGGGCCATGCCGCGCGCGAGGAGGCCGGTGATGAAGCCTGCGAGGACGTCGCCTGATCCGGCTGTGGCAAGCCAGGGGGCGGCGCGGTCGTAATGGGCTGAGTTGATGGCGCAGCGGCCCGAAGGGTCGGCGATGACGGTGTCGGGGCCTTTGAAAAGGACGGTGCAACCGGCGCGGGCAGCAGCCTCGCGGGTGGCGTCGACCTTGGAGTAGGCGGGGCCCTTTGTGGCCGGTGCGTTCAGTTTTTCGGCGATGTCGGGAAAGAGGCGGGCGAATTCGCCGGCATGGGGGGTGAGGACGCAGTTTTCGTGCAGTGCGGCGAAGAGCGCCCTATCGCCCGCCAAAAGCGTCAGCGCATCGGCATCAAGCACCACCGCCCGCCGCGCACCGTAGGGTGCGTGCTCGTCACGCACCAACGCCGCCGCCACCAGCGCCGCCTCCCGCGCGCCGGTACCCAGCCCCGGCCCGAGGCAGAGCGCATTGATCCTCGGGTCGCTCAGGATGCGGGTCAGCACGTCGGCGTCATGCACGGGTTTGAGCATGATCGCATCGAGCCGGGCGGCGTTTTCGGGCATGGCGTCGGGCGGACAGCCGAGGGTGACGACACCCGCCCCGATCCGCAGCGCGCCACGGGCCGCCAGGCGGGCCGCACCCCCTGCGCCCGGGGGGCCGGAAAGGATCAGGGCGTGGCCGTGG
>JBBKVJ010000411.1:0-3156 GCA_037968375.1 Paracoccaceae bacterium
GAAGACGTAAAACCCCGGGTGCGCGTGCCTGACACGGCCGCGGCGGGCGAGACGATCACCATCAAGACGCTGATCAGCCACGTGATGGAAAGCGGTCAGCGCAAGGATGGCGACGGCAATGTCATCCCGCGCCAGATCATCAACCGCTTCACCTGCGAGTTCAACGGCGAGATGGTCCTTGACGTTACGATGGAACCGGCGATCTCTACCAACCCGTATTTCGAGTTTGAGGCCGTGGTGCCCGCGTCCGGCGACTTCAAGTTCACCTGGTACGACGACGATGGCTCGGTCTACGAGACCACGGAATCGATTACCGTCAGCTAAGCCGCACGCGCGCAAGGGAGAGAACGCATGATCATGAAGACCCTGAAGGGTGGAGTTGCGGCTGTGGCGCTGGTGCTTGCAGGCACCGCACTGGCCGAACCCGTGGACGATACGCTGATCCTGAACGGCGAGACCGAGATGATCACCCGCACTGCGGCGCCCGAGCATCTGTCGGGCGTCTTCGACGAGGTGGTTTCCGGCTGGCACTACCGCGAGGCTGAAACCCGGTCGATGCAGGCCGACGATTTCGAGAACCCCGGCCTTCTGGCCGTCGAACAGGGCGAAGTGGCGTGGAACACCGTTGACGGCAGCGAGGACAAATCCTGCGCCTCATGCCACGAAGGACCGGAATCGATGCGCGGCGTCCGCGCGGTGATGCCCAAGATCAACGAAGACGGCCAGATGTGGTCGGTCGAGCAATATATCAACAAGTGCCGCACCGAACGGATGGGCGCCGAAGAATGGAAATGGTCGGGCAGCGACATGGTCAACATGACCGGCCTGATCTCGGTTCAGTCGCGCGGCATGCCGATCAGCGTCGCGATCGACGGCGACGCGGCGCCGTTCTGGGAGCAGGGCAAGGAAATCTACTATACCCGCTATGGCCAACTTGAACTGGCCTGCGCCAATTGCCACGAAGACAACAACGGCAATTACATCCGCGCCGATCACCTCAGCCAGGGCCAGATCAACGGATTTCCGACCTACCGGCTGAAGCAGGCGTCGCTGGTCTCGATGCACAACCGTTTCAAGGGCTGCATCCGCGACACCCGTGCGGTACCCTTCGCCGAAGGTTCGCCCGAGTTCGTGGCGCTTGAGTTGTATGTCGCCTCGCGCGGCATGGGCCTGTCGGTCGAAGGACCGGCGATCCGGAACTGATCTTCGCCCTGATCCGTTCAGGATCGGGGCGCACCTGAAATGACCCTATCCTGACCGGGCGATCCGGGCGGCGCAGCCTCTGCGTGCGTCACGTCCCCGCTCTGTCCTAGACGGTCTGCCCAAGATGGAGGCACGGCATGATTTCCCGGCGCGATTTCTTGCAGGCGACAGTGGCCACCTCGGCCCTTTACGGCGCCTCCGGCATCGGCAACTGGGCGCGTCTGGCCGCACAGCAGGTCCTGACCCAGGACGACCTCCTGGCCTTCGAGCCCTTGGGCAACGTCACCCTGATCCACATCACCGACACCCACGCCCAGCTCAAACCGGTCTGGTTCCGCGAACCCGAGATCAACCTCGGTGTCGGCGAACAAAAGGGCCTGGTACCGCATCTGACCGGGCGGAATTTCCTCAAGGCCTACAATATCGAACCGGGCAGCCCGCATGCCTATGCGCTGGCCTATCCCGATTTCGTGGCGCTGGCCGGGACCTATGGCCAGATGGGCGGCATGGACCGGGTCGCGACGGTGGTGAAATCAATCCGCGCCGAGCGCCCCGAGGCGATCATCCTCGATGGTGGCGACACCTGGCAAGGCTCGCTGACCGCCCTGCGGACCGAAGGTCAGGACATGGTCAACGTGATGACCGCCCTTGGTGTCGAAGCGATGACCTCGCATTGGGAGTTTACGCTCGGCATCGACCGGGTGACCGAGATCGTCGAGGCCCTGCCGTTCCCGTTCCTCGGCGCCAACATCTTCGACGCCGAATGGGAGGAACCCGCCTACGAGCCCTACCGCATGTTCGAACGCGGCGGCACCAAGATCGCCGTGATCGGCCAGGCCTTCCCTTACATGCCGATCGCCAACCCCGGCTGGATGTTCCCCGGCCTGTCCTTCGGCGTGCGCGAAGAGCGTATGGCCGAAGTCGTGCAAGAGGTCCGCGATGCGGGCGCGGAATGCGTGGTGGTGCTCAGCCATAACGGCTTTGACGTCGACCGCCAGATGGCTGGCCGGGTGCCCGGCATCGACGTGATCCTTACGGGGCACACCCATGACGCGCTGCCCGAGCCGGTGCTGGTCGGCGAGACGATCCTGATTGCCTCGGGGTCGAACGGCAAGTTCATCAGCCGCGTCGATCTCGACATCCGCGACGGCAAGATGATGGGCTTTCGCCACAAGCTGATCCCGATCTTTTCCGACGTGATCGCCCCTGACCCCGAGATGGCCACCCTGATCGACGCCGAACGCGCGCCCTACAAGGCCGAACTGGAAGAGGTCATTGGCACCACCGACAGCCTTCTCTACCGGCGCGGCAATTTCAACGGCACCTGGGACGATCTGATCTGCCAGGCGCTACTGGAAGAACGCGAGGCCGACATCGCCCTGTCCCCCGGCTTCCGCTGGGGGCCGTCACTGCTGCCCGGCCAGCCCATCACCCGCGAAGACCTGATGAACGCCACCGCGATGTCCTACCCCGCCGCCTACCGCAGCGAGATGACCGGCGAGACGCTGCACCTGATCCTCGAAGACGTCGCCGACAACCTCTTCAACCCCGACCCCTATTACCAGCAGGGCGGCGACATGGTCCGCGTCGGCGGCATGGGCTACGCTATCGACGTGACCAAACCGCAAGGCCAACGCATCACCGACATGGTGCATCTGGAAACCGGCGTGAAGATCGAGCCGTCGATGACCTACGTTGTCTCGGGCTGGGCGTCGGTCAACGAGGCGACCGAAGGCCCGGCGATCTGGGACGTGGTCGAGGCCTATATCAAACGCATGGGCACGGTGACGGTGACGCCCAACACCTCGGTCAAGGTCACCGGCACCTAGGCCAAAACCCCTTATCCGGAGGGCTGCAGATGAACGACCCCATAGGCGCCACGCGGCGCGGTTTCCTCAAGGCGGGACTCGCCGGTGGGGCCGCCTTCGCCGCCGGTGCCGCAAAGGCCGCCGA
>JBBKVJ010000412.1:0-5023 GCA_037968375.1 Paracoccaceae bacterium
CGTCGACACATTGCGCGAACCACTCCTCGTTCTGGACGGTGACCTCCAGATCATCGCGGCGAGCCGTGCGTTCTATCTGAAATTCAAGGTGGATGCGGAACAGGCGATCGGCAAGAATCTGGCCGATCTGGGAAACGGACAATGGGCCAATGCCGAGCTAATCCGGCTTCTTGAAGAGGTCGTTCCCGACCATTCGACCGTCGAACACTATGAGATCACCCACGACTTTCCGCAGATCGGCACCCGAACAGTTCTTCTGAACGCCCGCAAGATTTTTCAAGAGGGCAACAACACCAAAACCCTGCTTCTGGCCATGGAGGACGTGACCGAACGGCGTCGTCTGGAAGCAGAGCGTGATCGCGCCCTCGATCAGTCAAATCGGCTTTTAGATGAACTGAACCACCGCGTGATGAATTCAATGTCGATGATCGGCTCTGTGATCTCGATGGAGGGCCGAACGTTAAGTGATGATGAGTGCAAAGCGGCCTTCGTGCGTATGCGAAACCGCATCGATGCTATTGGAACCCTTTATCGCGCCCTTTCGCGCTCGGCGGCCGTCGACAGTATCATGGCGAAGGACTATCTGAGCGCGATCATTCGCGATGCGGTGACTGCGATGGAAGTGTCGCCCGGAGCTATCGACCTTGATCTCTCTATCGATGATATTGCGCTTTCCACGCGTATCGCTGTGCCGCTTGGTTTGATCACCAACGAATTGGCAACCAACAGCTTGAAATATGCTTTCAGAGGGCGCGACAAGGGATCACTCGGGTTACGCGTTGTCACCGACAAAGACGGCGTCGAATTGACGATCTGGGATGACGGTCCGGGCATCGACATCAACGCCCGCGTGGATTCCGGCCTTGGTCAGAAACTGGTTGAGGCGTTCGTACAACAAATGGGCGGAGTGTTGAGCCGCTCCAGCGGCCAGGACGGAACCCGGCACATTCTGGCCATTCCGCATCCCGAGATTTCCCAACTGCAAGCCACACACCAATAGCCGACATTTGCCGCGACATTGGTAACCGGCAAATCGGGCTCAAACCCGCCATCCCCGTGCACAACGTCAGGGCGGCGGATGACCGCGGGGAGCCGCTCGCACCGGTTGAGGTCTTCGCTTTATGGCTAAGCCACCTCCTACCTCAATCGTCGCGCTGGCGGTGACGTAGCGGCTGCCCGGGGGGCGGTCAGCCGCTGCCCGGGCCGCTGCGCGGCTGATTCCGGGCGGGTGCTTTGCGTGGGCGGGGATTGCCGTCGGTTTGCGAAGGACCCTGTGCCACCTGCCAAGACGGCCAATAGAAATCGCCCCAGCGTGAACCGGGGCGCATCAACTGGTTGGGGTCCCGGATCAGGTCCGGGACGGCGGAGCGCTTGTAGCGGCGGGGCGCTTAGCCCTTTTCTTCGACGATCTCGACCATGTGCGAGATCGCGTTGACCATGCCACGAACCGAGGGGGTATCCTCCAGCTCGCGGGTTTTGTGCATCTTGTTCAGGCCCAAGCCGATCAGCGTGGCGCGCTGGCTGGCGGGGCGGCGGATCGGCGAGCCGATCTGCTTGACGACGATGGTTTTCTTGGCCATGTCTGTTGCTCCTTACGCGTCTGCGGTGGCGGGGGTCGCACCGCTGTCGGCCGCATCGGGGGCGTCCTCAGACTTGGTGCGCAGGATATCGGAGACCTTCTTGCCACGGCGGGCCGCGACCGAACGCGGGCTGGCCTCTTTCTTGAGGCCGTCCATCGTGGCGCGGATCATGTTGTAGGGGTTCGACGAGCCCATCGACTTGGCCACGACATCCTGCAGACCCAGCATCTCGAACACGGCGCGCATCGGACCACCGGCGATGATGCCGGTTCCCGGCACGGCGGTGCGCATCACCACACGGCCGGCACCGTGGCGACCCTCCATGTCGTGGTGCAGGGTCCGGCCTTCGCGCAGCTGTACGCGGATCATCTGGCGCTTGGCCTGCTCGGTGGCCTTGCGGATCGCCTCGGGCACCTCTTTCGCCTTGCCCTTGCCAAAGCCGACACGGCCGCGCTGGTCGCCCACGACGACGAGTGCTGCAAAGCCAAAACGCTTGCCGCCCTTCACCGTCTTCGACACCCGGTTGATCGCCACGAGACGATCGGCGAATTCCGGATTATCGTCGCGGTTATCGCGACGACCGCCGCCCCGCTGGTTCGGATCTCTTGCCATGCTCTCGTCCCCTTAAAACTTCAGGCCGCCTTCACGGGCGGCTTCGGCAAGCGCCTTGACCCCTCCGTGAAAGAGGAAACCGCCGCGGTCGAAGTAACACTCCGACACACCTGCCTTTTTCGCGCGCTCGGCCAAGGCTTTGCCGACCTTCGCCGCCGCTTCGACGTTGTTGGTGCCGACGACGCCGAGATCTTTTTCCAGCGTCGAGGCGGACGCAATCGTTACGCCCTTCACATCGTCGATCAGCTGCGCGCTGATGTTCTTGTTCGAGCGGTGGACCGACAGGCGCGCACGCCCGTTGGCCATTTCCCGCAGCTTGTTCCGGACGCGCAGACGGCGTTTCAGGAACAGACTTCTCTTGGTCATTGCCATGTCCGGGCCCCTTACTTCTTCTTGCCTTCCTTGCGGAAGATATACTCGTCCTTGTACTTGATCCCCTTGCCCTTGTAGGGCTCGGGCGCACGCCATTCGCGGATATTTGCCGCGACCTGGCCGACGAGTTGCTGATCCATGCCTTCGACCACGATCTCGGTCTGTTTCGGTGCCGTGACGGTAACGCCCTCGGGCACTTGGAAATTGACCTCGTGGCTGTAACCCAGCGACAGTTTCAGGACCTTGCCCTGAGCCGCCGCACGGTAGCCGACGCCGTTGATCTCAAGCTCACGCTTGAAGCCGTCGGTGACACCCTGCACGAGGTTCGCCACCATGGTGCGGCTGAGGCCCCATTGCTGGCGCGACCGCTTGGACGATCCGCGCGGGGCGACGGTGATCTCTTCGCCGTCCAGCTTGATCGTGACATCGTCGGTGGCGGTGAAGCTGCGGCTGCCTTTCGGCCCCTTTACTTCGACGGTCTGGCCCGAAACCGTAGCAGTGACGCCCTTCGGCAGCTCGACCGGTCTTTTCCCAATGCGAGACATCCCACCCTCCTCAGAACACGGTGCAAAGCACTTCGCCGCCCACATGGGCTGCGCGTGCACTGGCGTCCGACATCACACCCTGCGGCGTAGAGACGATCGAGACACCCAGGCCCTGACGGACCGTCGGGATTGATTTCACGCCCAGATAGACGCGGCGGCCCGGCTTCGACACGCGATGCAATTCGCGGATCACCGGGGTGCCTTCGTAATATTTCAGGCTGATCTCCAGCTCGGGGTGGCCGCCGACCGAGGTCGCCGGTTCATAGCCGCGGATATAGCCCTCGTCCTTCAGGACATCGAGCACCCAGGCGCGGAGTTTCGAGGCCGGCGTGCGTACCGTCGACCGGCCACGCATCTGCGCGTTCCGGATGCGGGTCAGCATATCGCCAAGAGGATCGTTCATCGACATGTGCTCTCCTCCTTACCAGCTGGACTTGACCATGCCGGGGATCAGGCCTTCCGAGGCCAGATCCCGCAGCTTGATCCGTGACATGCGCAGCTTGCGGTAATAGCTGCGCGGGCGACCGGTCAGCTCGCAGCGGTTGTGCAGCCGGGTTGCCGATGAATTGCGCGGCAGTTCGGCCAGCTTCAGCTGCGCCTTGAACCGCTCTTCCATCGGAAGATCGGTGTTGCGCGCGATCTCCTTCAGCTTGGCCCGCTTGCCAGCGTATTGCTTGACCAGGCGCTCGCGCTTTTTCTGGCGTTCGACCATCGATACTTTTGCCATGTCTCTTTCCTTCCGCGTCAGCTGGTGAAGGGCATGTTGAAATGCTTCAACAGCGCCTTGGCTTCCGCGTCGGTTTTCGCGGTGGTGCAGATGATGATGTCCATGCCCAGAACCTCGTCGACCTTGTCGAAGTTGATCTCGGGGAACACGATTTGCTCTTTCAGGCCCATCGCAAAGTTGCCACGGCCATCGAACGAGGTCGGCTTGACGCCGCGAAAGTCGCGGACGCGGGGCATTGCGATGGTGAACAGCCGCTCGAGGAATTCGTACATCCTGTCGCCGCGCAGCGTGACCTTGGTGCCAAGCGGCATTTCTTCGCGCACCCGGAACCCGGCGATCGACTGCTTGGCGTGGGTGATGACCGCCTTCTGGCCGGCGATCAGCGACAACTCGTCCGCCGCCGTCTTGACCTTCTTGGTGTCCTTCACGGCCTCGCCGACGCCCATGTTCAGCACGATCTTGTCGAGCTTGGGTGTCTGCAGCATGTTCTTGTAGCCGAACTCTTCCATCATCGCTGCCCGGATCGTCTCCAGGTACTGCGTTTTCAGTCGGGGCGTGTATTTGGCTTCGTCGAGCATCAGATCAGATCCCCCGTTGTCCTGGCGAAACGAACCTTCTTGCCGTCTTCGTCACGAAAACCGACGCGGGTTGCTTTGCCATTCTTGTCGGTCACGGCCAAGTTCGACAGATCGATCGGCATCGCCTTTGGCACACGCCCGCCCTGTTCGCCCTGACTTTGCTTGGTGTGGCGGACCGAGATATTCACGCCCTCGACCACGGCCTTGCCAGCCTTCGGCATCACAGAGGTGATCTCACCCTGCTTGCCCTTGTCTTTCCCGGCGAGCACGATCACGCGGTCGCCTTTTTTCAGCTTCGCAGCCATCAGAGCACCTCCGGCGCCAGCGAGATGATTTTCATGAAGTTCTTCGCGCGCAGTTCGCGCACCACCGGCCCGAAGATACGGGTGCCCAGGGGCTCGTTCTGGTTGGTCAGGATGACGGCAGCGTTGCGATCAAAGCGGATCGCGGTGCCGTCTTCGCGGCGGACTTCCTTGGCGGTGCGTACGACGACAGCCTTGCGGACATCGCCCTTCTTGACGCGACCGCGCGGAATCGCTTCCTTCACCGACACCACAATGATGTCGCCGACAGAAGCATAGCGGCGGTGCGAGCCACCCAGAACCTTGA
>JBBKVJ010000413.1:0-6074 GCA_037968375.1 Paracoccaceae bacterium
GCACCTCGATCAGATACATCGGCAACTGGCCGCGATTGGCCATCCGGTGGACGGTGCCCAGAGGGATGTAGACGCCCTGGTTTTCGGTCACCAACTGGACCTTTTCGCCGATCGTGACCTCGGCAGTGCCGGCGACCACGACCCAGTGCTCGGACCGGTGAACATGGCTTTGCAGGCTCAGCACACCGCCCGGCAGCACCATGATCCGTTTGACCTGAAAACGGCTGTCCATGCACAGCGTCTCATACCAGCCCCAAGGCCGGTGAAAGCGCGGGGCGTGATCGGCCTGTGGCACCTCGGCGGCGCGTAGCACCGCCACGACGTTCTTGGCATCCTGCGCGCGGGCCTTGTCGGCCACCAGAACCGCATCGCGCATTGCCACGGCAACGATGCCGTTCAGCCCCAGTCCGACCAAATGGATCGCGTCATCTTCTGACCGCAGATAGCTGTCGCGGCAATCAAACGCGGTGACGCTGCCATGGGTGGCCACGCCGTCCGTGTCAGGCTCTGAGATTCGCCAAATTGCGTCCCAGGATCCCAGATCCGACCAACCGGCGGAAACGGGCACTGTCATGGAATTTGCGGCCTTTTCCATGATCGCAAAATCGAAGGAAATCGGCTCGATCTTCTCGTAAGCCGTGGCGTCCAGCCGGAAGAAATTGAGATCCTCCTTACCCTGATCGACCGCCGCCTGACAGGGCAGCATGAGGTCGGGGGCGTGTTTGCTGAACGCGGCGATGACATCGGCGACGCGGAACAGGAAAATCCCCGAATTCCACAGTTTCTTGCCCGAGGCGACCATCCTGGCCGCCGTCTCTGCATCGGGCTTTTCACAGAACCGGGTCAGCGGCAGCGCGGCGCCGTCTTTCGGGGGGCTGGCCAGTTCCAGATAGCCATAGCCAGTTTCCGGCCGGTCGCAGGTGACGCCAAGGGTCAGCAGCGCGCCGGTGTCTTCCACCGCCTTGGCCGCCGTCTGCACCGCCGTCAGAAAGGCCGGGACATCGGCGATGACGTGATCCGAAGGGGCCACCAGCATGACGGCATCTTCGTGATCGGCCAGCATCAGTGCCGCGCTCAGTATCGCGGCGGCGGTGTCGCGCGCCGAAGGTTCGACGACGAAACGGGCATCATCAAGACCGATAGCACCAGCCTGTTCGGTCGCGATGAAGCGGAAATCATCGCTGGTCACCACCATGGGGGCTGCGAAATCTTTTCCCGAGAGCCGCTTGAGGGTCGCCTGAAACAGGCTCTCACGGCCCAGAAGTTCGGCAAATTGCTTGGGGTAGGCCCTGCGGGAGGTCGGCCAGAGCCGGGTGCCCGAACCGCCGCACAGAATAACTGGATAGATCACGTATAGGTCCTTGCACTGAAAAACGCCGTATAGGGCGCTACAAAGCACGGGGCAGGGCGGGGTGACAAGGGTTTGAGGAGCATAACCCCGCCCCTCGCTATGATCTGGGGTCCCGTCCGGATGCGGACAGTATAGCGGGCTTCAGAGATTGACTTTCTCAGGTGCCTAAATCTGCGGCACCCCGAAATGAGACATCTTCAAGACAGGTGATGTGCGAAATCTTGCCCGTTTGCGCATCAATTCGGGGGTTTTTAGCAGATTTTCGCCCATTCAGGGCCATTTTGGCAGGGTGACCGGGGGAAATCCCATTCACGCCTCGGAATCATCCCCAATTTGACATAAATCAGAATGAATACGGTATCGACGACAGATCTTGTCAAGAAACCGCGCGTTGGATGGGCCTGATGAACACGGTATATCAAGGGCTTATCTGGTTCCACCCGGCGCAACCTGCCTCTGACAGTTTCCAGAGGCATTAAAGGTAGAAGTGTTTTCCTGATAAGCGCCGAGGCCGATGTGACGCGACGTGTCACATTTCCTCATCACTGAATACGGACGACTCACCAAGGGGACAGGTGAAAAATGCATGGGGTAAGAAAATGATCTGGCAATTGATATTGGGACTGCTCTCCTCACTCACTGCTTTGACAGCACTCTCAGGCGGAGGGGGCTCTTCTTCGGATAGCGCCGACAAGACCAATGCACATAATGTCTCTGGCGACGTCAAACCAAACCCGTCGCCCGGCCCGGATATCACGCCGGTTTCTCCGGCACCGGAAGGGCCCGATGATCCTGAGGATACAAACCAAGGCGAAGACACCAATTCTGGTGGCGGATCAGAGCCTGATCCGGACCCTGATTATGGCGATGTGACCCCCCCGGATGGCGGTCCGGTTCAGCCCGGCACCAATGCCGGGCCCGATACGCCCGCGCCTTTGCCAACCTCGGCTGGCAGGGTCGAAGTCATGGCCGGTCGCGTCAGCACTCTGGCACCGGAAGATGTGGGTGATATCTCCTCACTCCGCATCGTATCGGGGCCGGCGCATGGAAATGTGACGGTCAATCCTGACAATACCTTCGCGCTGGTCCTGACCACGATCGACAAGACCGGGCCATCCTCGTTCAGCTATGAGGCAACCTATAATGATGGCAGCTCGGCGGTGTTCAAGGCGGATCTGAACGTCGTTGCCAGCGTCCAGAAAGGCGGCTGGGGCACCGGCGAGCACTTCTACATGCTGCAGACCGATGAGAACGACGATGTGATCGTCGAACACGGCGACAATCACCGCAAGGTTTTTGTCTCGAACAGCGACGATGCGCTGTCCTTGAAAGACATCGCCGCGCTTGAGGGGATCAAGGTCGACGACATTGATGACAAATGGATGAAGGCAAACGGCGCGGATTATGGCGCGGATGAGAGTATGGCGTTGAAGCCCGACGCGGGAATGATGCTTTGGTACAGCGTTTCGGACCGTAGCGTCGAACCCTCGTCGAACTGGCTGCTCTTTGAGCGCGGTTATGAGTATGACGATCTGGGCCGGATTGTCGGTCGTGGCGCCATGGGCGAGTCCGAACTGCACCCGCAACTGATCACGTCTTATGGTTCGGGCGACAAGCCGGTCATTCACTCGACATTCAGCGTCTCTCAGAGCGAGGCGGCAAACATCGTGGCCAAGGATCTGGAATTCACCGGTGGCTTCAAGGCGTTGCTTGGGGAAAACCTCCTTGCCGACGGCGTCAGCGTGACGGATGGCGGCATCAGCATTCAGAACGTCGACGGTTTCACGTTCAGAAACTCCGACGTGGTGGACGTTGTCAGAGAGGAACCTGAAAACGACGGCGCAACTTGGGATCCGTCCAACAATCGTGTAAGCGGTATATTCGTCAAAAACACTCATGGACTTCTGATCGAGAATACATTCTGGGATCACAATGGCTGGGAAGATGGCTACGACTACGACATGTCGGTGGAGCAGGGCCAGCCTCCCAGTTTTTACAGCCACAATGTCTATCTTCAATATGACAACAGCGACGTGACATTCCGCGACAACATCACCATGCGCGGCGCCTCTTTCGGGGTGCAAGTCCGCTCTGGCGGGTTCATCGAGGACAACATGATCCTCGACAACAATGCCGGACTCAATTTCCTTGGCGGGGATTACAAGGATAAGGGCCCGATCGGGGACTATACATTGGCCGACGGCAACGTGATCACGTCGGGCCAGCACCTGACGGTTGCGTCGAAACAGGGCGCGACGGCTCTGGGGATAGAAAACAGCGGCCAGCTGTCGACCCTGATCGACAATATCGTTGCCCATGTCGCCGATCCGAACAACCCGACCGAGCTGGCGGCAAAACCCATCGAGCAATCCGGACTCAAGCACGAGACCGATCCCTATTACGACGACACGATCGTTTATAACTGGATCGGCGCCAAGCGGTATGACAATCCTGAAAAATCGCAGGATGCCAATGTCGATGGGCTGGACAAGACGGTTCTGGACCAAACCACGATCCAACTGTTTGCGGCCGAACTTCTGGGTGACGAAGACGCCACGATCGCCGATCTGGCCGATTTCCTGCGCGCCCAGGCGGACGGGCGGCTTGACGAGGTTGTGGATGCCGATCTGGTCATCGCCTATTTCCAAAAGGGCTTCGGCCTCGATGTCGATATCCGCGGCGAGGCCGAGACCCTGCGTTTCGTGCCCAATGATCTGGGCGATGGCGTGCGCTGGGACAACCGGCTGAACTGGAATACCGAAGACTTGCCCGGCACCCAGGATGGCGACAGCGTCGATCTGGGCGGAAACTGGGTCTATTACGGCGGAACCACCGCTATTGAGGATCTAGATTTCGGCGAGGGCGGCAAACTTTACGTCAACCATGGCTATCTGCAGATCAACGATCATACCGCCGTCGGCAAAGCGGGCGCGGAACTTGATATCGACAATGCCGGCCAGGTCTGGATGGATGGCTATACCGACAAGGACCTGCTGGAGATTGACGTGGCTGGTGGCCGCTTCGCTAATACCGGGTTGTTCACCGGTTCGGTCGACATGGACGTTTCCGACAATGCCCAGGTGATCCTGGGCACGGGTGGCGCGGATTTCGTGCTGGGCGAGGGCAGTCGCCTCGACATCTTCGGTGGCAACGCCAAGGTCGGATTTGACGGCGCTGACGGCGATACCGGCGTGCTGCTGATGAGCGACAAATCGACCCTCAGCTTCACCGCCGAAGACGGCAAGCTGGGCATGGTCAGCGAGTTTCGCAGCGGCCATTTCGGTGAGGGCGGTCCCGACATCCAGTCGGGCGCCAATCTAGGGTCCGGAATGCTGGAACTTGATCTTTCGGGTCTGGGGGGCGCGGTATCCTCTTACAAGCTGCTCGAACTGGACGAGATCATCGGGAGTTTCGGCGATCTCGATATCAAGGGTCTTGGCGGCGACCGCGATGCCGAAATCGTCATCAACTATGATACCGACCAAGTGCTCTTGAAGCTCACCGCGGCAGGAAAAGGCAGCGGGGCGACCTCGATGACGACCGTTGGTGACGCCGACAATGCCAAGCTGTCCCCCGATCTCTGGGAAGCGCTGACCAATGGCCACGGCGTCTATTCCGACGATGATCCGGCCGACATTCCCGACGACGAAGACGATCTGGACGAGGCCGCCTGATACCTTCAAGCAACCCCGTCTTGGAAAACTTTCTGCATCTCCGTGGAATGTTCTAAGCAGGCTCGGTCGCTCCCCGTGACGGGTTTGCTCCGCGCAATGTGCCGAAGAAATCGTCCAACGCCACCTCCTCGTCGGGAATGGCCGGTATTACCGCGTTGGGGCGATAGAAGGCACACGCAGAGGCGGGAACTGCATAGTCGGTATCCAGCGGCAATTCGTCCGGAAGGGTGGCTGAACGATATAGCTTGGCCTCGGTTCTGCTATTGGGTCCATCGTCCAGTCGTTAAACGCAGCGTAGTCCACAAGTGAGAGAACCGATGTCGAAACACAGATCGTCTTGTCGTCGACAAAGAACACATCCGGGGTCATCACCGAGATGTCGATGGTCGTGATAACCGGAGGGTTAACTCCATCCCGATACTCATGCGTCACGGTATTGACGATTTTTGCGTGGCGAAAGGACGGAAATTCCCAATCCAATCCACATGAGTTCGATCCTTGTTCATGCAACCAGATTGCGGGTCGCGTTCCGGCCGGTCTCCAAAACGCGCTATTAAGGTTTGCTCTGAAGTTGATGTGCCTTCGGGCCCAGCTCTGCGGTGTCGCCGCCAAGATCAGAGGTAATTCGCATGATCTGTTAAGCTTTGTCCGAAATGACCCGTAATTTCTGGACTGCAACCGTAAAGAAAACCCGACCTGCGCGCGCGATGGGCGTTGCAGGGGGCTGGGCTTTTGTATTTGATGGGTTTTTTGCCACAGGACCCGCGCGACATTTTCGCGGGGCTGGTTTGAAAAACGCAAAACTGCTAGTTTTCAACTGCAGCCGTGCCAAGAAAGAGCACAGCGCATTCTGAGGTTGGTTTTAACGCGAGGCAGGCCCCATGCTATTCAGAAACATGGGCCGCAATTGCGGCTCACCGTCTGTCCGCGCCCTGGCCGGGCTGGCTGCGGCGTCCGTTCTGACGGCCTGCTCGTTGATGCCCGCGCTTGATATCTCGACAAAAGGTCTGCCCTTTGGGAACGCAGTGGGACCGGACGCCGTCCAGCGC
>JBBKVJ010000414.1:0-17010 GCA_037968375.1 Paracoccaceae bacterium
ATGTATGACAGGCCAGAGACGGCGGCGGCCAACGACCGGCTCTGGGCGCTTATCCGCGACGGATTGCGGGCGCGGGGCGTCGATGCGCCGCAGCATCTGACCCGGGACGACGGCGATCCGTTCGATATCTGGCAATCCCCCGATCTGGTGCTGTCGCAGACCTGCGGCTATCCCTATCGCGCCCGGCTGCACGGCACTGTCACGCTGATCGGCACGCCCGATTATGGCGTCGCGGGTTGCCCGCCCGGTCACTATTGCAGCCGGATCGTGGTCCGCACCGATGACCCGCGCGACGACCTTGCCGCGTTCCGGGGGGCGCGTGTCGCCTATAACGAGACGCTGTCGCAGTCCGGCTGGGCGGCGCTGGCGAGCCTTGCCCCGGCGCTGACCGAAGGGTCGCTGATCCAGACCGGCGGCCACGCCCGCTCGGCCCGGCTGGTCGCCGAAGGCGGCGCCGATCTGGCCGCGATAGATGCGGTCACCTGGGCCTTCCTAGACCGCGACGAGGCGTTCACAGCACATCTCCGCGTTCTCGCCTCGACCCCACCCACACCCGGCCTGCCGTTCATCGCGGCGCACGGCGCGGATCGGTCTACGATCCACGCCGCCCTGGCCCGCGCCATCGCAGACCTGCAGCCCACCGACCGCGCGACCCTTCTGTTGCGTGGTCTCACCGATATCCCGGCCTCGGCCTACCTTGCCGTGCCGACGCCGCCCGCCCCCACAACCTGACCGGGCCTGCTACATTCCCCTGCGGAACGCCACAAAGACCGTTGCAATATTGGCAATAATCCGCCCTACTCCCGCCCCGGGGAATGACAGACGTGGCTTCGTGAACGACCAGAGCGCACCGATCATCGAGATCAGGGACCTGCACAAGAGCTATGGCTCGCTGGAGGTTCTGAAGGGCGTCGATATTGCGGCCCGCCGGGGTCAGGTGATCTCGCTGATCGGGTCGTCCGGCTCGGGGAAATCCACGCTGCTGCGCTGTGCCAACCTGCTTGAGGACAGCCAGCAAGGCGAGATTCTGTTCGAGGGCGAGCCAGTGACATGGCGCGGCAAGGGCTTGGCCCGCCACCCCGCCGACAAGGCGCAGGTGCTGCGCATCCGCACCAACCTTGCGATGGTGTTTCAGCAGTTCAACCTCTGGGCGCATCTGACCGTCTTGCAAAACGTGATGGAGGCGCCGGTGACGGTGCTGCGCGAGGATCGCGAAAAGGTCGAGGCCCGCGCCCGCAAGCTCTTGGACAAGGTCGGCATCCACGACAAATGCGACGCCTATCCCGCGATGCTGTCGGGCGGCCAGCAGCAACGCGCCGCCATCGCCCGTGCCCTTTGCATGGAGCCGCGCGCACTGTTGTTCGACGAACCGACCTCGGCCCTTGACCCCGAGCTGGAGCAAGAGGTGGTCCGGGTCATCAAGGCGCTGGCCGATGAAGGCCGCACGATGCTGTTGGTCACCCACGACATGCGGCTGGCCGCCGACGTCTCGGATCACGTCGTCTTCCTGCATCAGGGCCGGATCGAAGAGGAAGGCCCGCCCGATCAACTCTTCGGGTCACCAAAGACCGAACGTCTGCAAGGCTTCCTAAGTGCCACCGTGGCGGCGTAGAATGCCACCACACAACGACCGACACAAAAGCAAAACAAAAGACCAACAAGGAGTTCGAAAATGAAAAAACTGATCCTCACCACCGCCGCCCTGGCTCTGACCGCAGGCATGGCCTTTGCAGCCGCCCACACCCAGACAGTCCGTCTGGGCACCGAGGGCGCCTACCCACCCTACAACTTCATCAACGACGCGGGCGAGGTTGATGGCTATGAACGCGAGCTGGGTGATGAGCTGTGCCTGCGGGCCGAGCTGACCTGCGAATGGGTCACCAACGACTGGGATTCGATCATCCCGAACCTGCAGTCGGCGAACTACGACGTCATTATCGCCGGCATGTCGATCACCGACGAGCGCGATCAGGTGATCGACTTCACCCAGAACTACATTCCGCCCGCCGCCTCGGCCTATGCCGCGCTGTCGTCGGATGTGGACGTGACCTCCGCTGTCGTCTCGGCGCAGACCGCGACGATCCAGGCAGGCCACGTCGCCGAATCCGGTGCGACGCTGGTCGAATTCGCCACACCTGACGAAACCGTCGCCGCTGTCCGCAACGGCGAGGCGGACGCGGTCTTTGCCGACAAGGATTACCTGGTGCCGATCGCCGAGGAATCCGGTGGCGAGCTGGTCTGGGCTGGCGAGGAAGTGCAGCTGGGCGGCGGTGTCGGCCTTGGCCTGCGCGAAAGCGATGGCGAACTGCGCGACAAGTTCGACGCCGCGATCCAGTCGATGAAGGATGACGGCACGCTGAACGCTATGATCACCAAGTGGTTCGGCGACACAGCGGTGGTGTTTTGAGCCCATTGGTGCGGAGCCGTTGCAGGCTCCGCACCACCCCTTAGATGTTCACCTCCTGCGCTGATCCCGGCTCGCTTGAGGGCCTCGCCTGGCTGGTCTGTTATCTGACGACAGGCAAGCATATGGCGTTCTATGGCTCGTTCGGAACGGTCCTGTTGCTGATCGCTCTTGCGGCCCCCTCGGCCCTTGCCTTCGGCTTTGCCGGGGCGATGGCCGCGCGGTCGCATATTGCCCCGCTGCGCTGGCTCGGCATGGCCTATACCGGCATGGTGCGCGGCATCCCCGATATCGTCTTTTTCCTGTTCTTCGTGATCGCTCTCGATCAGGGCGTCGAGTGGCTGAACCACCAGATCCGCTGCCCCGACTGGCCCGCCGAGGTGCGACAGGGCACCCAGTTCCTGGTCTGCCCTGCGGCCAAGGTGCCGCTTAGCAGCACTGCGCAATTCTGGCATCAGGCCTATGGTTTTGGGTTGGCGGTTGTCACCTTCGCACTGGTCTTCGGCGCCTTCGCGGCCAATGTTCTGTATGGCGCGATGCGCGCCGTCCCGCACGGCCAGCTTGAGACAGCCGAGGCCTATGGCATGACCCGCCGTCAGACGTTCTGGCGCATCCTGGTGCCGCAGATGTGGGTCTATGCGCTGCCAGGCCTGTCGAACCTCTGGCTGATCCTGGTCAAGGCGACGCCATTGCTGTTCCTCCTCGGCGTGCAGGACATCGTTTATTGGGCGCGCGAGTTGGGCGGCTCGAAGACCTCGGCCTATGCCTATCCGCATCCCGACTGGCGGCTCTGGTATTTCCTCGGGCTCTTGGTCTTCTACCTCTGCTTCACCCGGGTCTCGGAAATCGTCCTCGACCGTCTGTCTCAGCGCCTCAGCCTTGGTCAGGCGACCGAGGCGGGCGAAGCCCAGCGCAAGGCCGCCGCATGACCTGCATAGAGACCATCGCCGCCTATGGCCTGCGCTCGATCGGCATCGGCGAGCGGCTGTTGCCACGCGAGGGTTTCACGCTGTGCGAGCAGTTCACGCTGATCGGATCGGGGTTGATCTGGAACCTCTATTTCGGCCTCATGGCGCTTGGCCTGGGGTTCTTCTTCTCGGTCGCCCTCGCGCTTGGCAAATCCTCGGCCAATCCGCTGCTGCGCAAGCCCGCCGAATGGTTCATCTTCATCTTCCGCGGCTCGCCGCTGTTCATCCAGTTCTTCCTGGCCTACGAGGCGCTGGTGCTTTTGCCGCGCACCGGCATCGACCTTTTCGGACTGACCATCGAGACCTCGTGGACCACCCGCGCATGGGCCGGGGCGGTGTTCGTGCTGTTCCTCAACACCTCGGCCTACACCGCCGAGATCTTCTACGGCGCGCTGCGTGCGGTGCCCCGGGGCGACATCGACGCGGCCGATGCCTATGGCATGACCGGCTGGACCCGGTTCCGCCGGATCACCTATCCGACCATGCTGCGGCTGGCCTGGCCCGCCTATACCAACGAGGCGATCTTCCTGTTTCACGCCACAACTCTGGTGTTCTTCTCGGGCTTCCCAGCCTGGCAGCAGCGTGGCGATGCGCTTTACTATGCCAGCTATTTCGCCGACAAGACGTTCAATCCGTTTGTCCCCTATCCCATCGTGGCGTTCTATTTCATCTGCCTGACGCTGTGTCTGATCGGGGTCTTCAACATTCTGAACCGGCGCCTGAACCGGCACCTTCCTGCCGAGCGCCGCCGCGCGCTGAAACTGCGCCCGCAACTGATCCGGTGATATCTTGAAAGACTGGCTGCACGCCCATCCTGACGTGAAGACGATCCGCGTGGCCGCTGTCGACCTGAACGGTCAGGCGCGCGGCAAACGTATCCCCGTGCGCTACGCCGAAAAGGTGTCGACCGAGGGTACGCGGTTTCCGTTCTCGGTTCTGAACCTCGACATCTGGGGCGAGGATATCGAGGACAGCCCTCTGGTTTTTGACGCGGGCGACCGCGACGGGGTGCTTTTGCCGACCGAGCGGGGCTTCATGCCGATGCCCTGGCTGGATGCGCCAACGGCCCTTCTGCCGCTGTGGATGTTCCACGAAGATGGCCAACCCTACGAGGGCGATCCGCGCCAGGCGCTGGCCACGGTTGTCGCGCGCTACAAGGCCAAGGGGCTGACGCCGGTCGTGGCGACCGAACTGGAATTCTATCTGATCGACGATTCTGGCAAGCTTCCCCGGGTGCCGTCGGCACCGCAATCCGGCAAACGCCGCAGCGGCGCCGAAACCCTCGCGCTGCGCGCTCTGGATGCCTTCGACAAGTTCTTCACCGACCTTTATGAAGCCTGCGAAGCGATGGATATCTCCGCCGATACGGCGATCTCCGAAGCCGGGCCGGGGCAGTTCGAGATCAACCTGATGCATGGGCCCGACGCCCTGAAGGCTGCCGACGACCCGTGGCTTTTCAAGCTTCTGGTCAAGGGCCTCGCGCGGCGCCACGGCATGGCGGCCAGCTTCATGGCGAAACCATACGAGCAATTTTCCGGCAGCGGCATGCACACGCATTTCTCGATCCTCGACAAATCGGGTGCGAATATCTTCGACGACGGTAGCGCCGAAGGCTCGCCCCGGATGAAGAACGCCGTGGCGGGATGTCTGGCGGCGCTGGCTGACAGTTCGCTGATCTTCGCGCCACATGCCAACAGCTTTGACCGGTTGGTGCCAGAACGCCACGCGCCGACCGGCATCGCCTGGGCCTACGAGAACCGCACCGCGGCGATCCGCATCCCCTCGGGTAGCCACAAGGCGCGGCGCATCGAACACCGCGTAGCGGGTGGCGATGTAAACCCCTATCTGATGATCGCCGCGATCCTCGGTGCGGCGCTGCAGGGCATCGAGGACAACATGACCCCGCCGCCGCCGATCACCGGCAACGCCTATGCGCTTGAGCTTGAACAGATCCCCGACACCTGGGAAGGCGCGCTTGCCGCCTTTGAGGCAAGTACCATCATGCCGAGGATTTTCCCTGCCGAACTGATCCGCAACTACGTGCTGACCAAGCGTCAGGAGATCCATTACATGGCCGAGCTGTCAGAAGACGAGCAGGTCGAGTTGTATCTCGACACGGTCTAGGCGGCGGGTTTCGCCTTTCGATCTTGCTGCGTGTCGGCCCGCCCAAGATCCAGCCACAACTTTCCCGACCTATACTCGCCCCGGATGAAGTGGCTTGGCTCATACACCTCGGGATGCGCCTCGGCCCAGTCGCGAAACCGGTCGTTGCTGACCACCCGCGCGCCCAAGTCGCGCGCGGCCAAAAGCACGGTCGGGTCGGCAGGCATACCCTTGTTGACCACCATCACCCGGTCCTCGGGCAGCCCCAGAAGCCTGCCGAAGCTGCCGTGATGCTGGTATTTGCCCGCGACCAGATACCCCGCATTCGCGTCGAAGACGACGCCCGGCGTGTAGCCTAGCGATGTCAGACGCTCGACCACCTCGCGCACAGTCTCGATCTGCGGCTTGTTGTCCTTCCAGTGCATGACATTCGAGCCGTCAATCACGATCCATTTCTTTGCGACATCCCTTGGCGTCTTCCTGAGTGTCTTCTTGAACTTCCGCCTAGGTGTCTTCCTGAGCGCCCTGCCGCGCCCTGACCATGCGCGCAGTACCAGATAGAGACTGGCCAGCACGATCAGCCCGGCCAGAAACGCGTAATCGATCAGAGCGGGGACAACGAGCGTCGCGTACAATCCGATCAGGGATGCTGCGAACAGAAGAAGCGGCACAATCATGGCGCGAATCTATTTCGGCACCGAAGGGTCGCCAAGAGCCGTCACACACCCGTGTGCGCAATCTCGGCTTGGCGAGATTTATCCGCCACAGTGTCTGGTCGCACGAGACACCTCAACGCGGGAATCTCGACGAAACTGCCGCGCCTAGCCGGTCAGCATCCCGTAAAGCTCATCCTTCAGATGGGTGCGCTTCTTGCGCAACTCGACTTCGTGCAGCTCCTCCGTCGGCTCCACATTAGTCTCGGCGCGATGCACCGCGCGGTTGATATCGTGATATTCTTCCATCAGCCGCGCGAAATGCGGGTTAGCCGCCTTCAATTCGGTGATCTTCGCGGCGTGCTCGGGGAATTCCTCGTGCAACTCGTGTGGAGTATGGGTCATTTGCGGTTCCTTGTCCTGCTGTCCAGACCCGAACCTAGACCACACCGAAACGGCGGACATTGACCCCGATCAATTCGGCAGCGCCTAACGCCGAGCCGCACGCCAACCTGCGGAGCGCGCAGCCTCTGCGGAACAGAACCACCGTTCGCCCATGTCGAGGCTGATCCGGGTCGCGGCATAATTCTCCTGCCCCGGCACATGATAGATCTGCCCCTAGGCCGAGATATTGCCCTTGATCCGGCAGCCGTCCGGCCCCGCCTCGGCACTCAGCCCGCGCGCCGCCGCGCGCACCGATGCCGGGGCCTCCATTTGGCCCGCCCAGATCCCACGCGCCGCGAACATCGCCTCTTTCTCGGCACCGACATAGTCCAGCGCATAGCGGCGGTAGGCCTGCGCCGCACCAGCGCGCACCATGCTGTCGGCAATGTCCACACCCTCGGCGCGACACACCGCCACCAGCCGTCCGTAGCGGTCGCGGTCACGCCCCTCGCAGACAACCGATGCCCCGGCGATGATCGCGATCAGTTCCTCGGTCGCCCAGCGCCCGCAGGCCCAATCGGCACCCGCGCGTGTGCACTGCTGCGATGCCTCCGGCGCGTCGATCCCGAATAACCGCACCCGCGCGCCTGCGATCTCGAGCGTATCGCCGTCAATCACCATGGCCTTCCCGCTTAGCATCTCTGCCTGAGCGGGCAAGGCGAACAGAACGAGGAGTGAACAAATTCTTAACATCCCCCTCAATAGAGCGATGGTCCGTGCGAAATCAACACCTGTCGAAAGGGTAGGTTAATCGGCCCGCCGACTGCGCCGCCGACTGGGCACCCGACTGCACCGCCGACTGGGCACCAGACTGGACTGAGCCCTCAAATCTCGATCGGCACCAGCACCTCGGGCTCGATCACATCCACCCCCGGCAACCCGTCGATCAAACGTTTCGCCGATTGCTCCAACAGCGGGAATGTCTTGTAATGGCACGGAATAACCGTCTTGAACTTGAAGAACTTCTTCGCCGCCCAAGCTGCTGCCTTCATGTCCATCGTGTAATGCCCACCGGCGCTGAGGATGCCGATATCGGGCGCGTAGTATTCGCCCATCCAGCCCATGTCGGCCATGATGTCGGTATCGCCTGAAACATAGATCACATGGCCCTCGCCCGCGATCATGAACCCCGCCTCCGAGCCCGCATGGCCCAGCCCGCCATCGCCAAAATCGATGCTGGAAGAATGCACCGCGTTGACCATCGACACCTTCGCACCGCCCAGATCGACCGTGCCGCCCTTGCCAAAGCCCAGCGCCTCAACGCCCTCGCCCCAGTTCTGGGACAATTCATGACCGCAGGCGATGGCGATGCCGTGCTTCTTCGCGATGGCCCCGGCATTGGCCGCATGGTCGCCGTGGCCATGGGTCAACAGGATATGCGTGGCCCCCTCGGTTGCCTCGCCCGCGCGGTCTTCGGGAAACACCGGATTGCCGGTCAGCCAGGGGTCGACCAAAAGCACCGCCTGTTCGATCTCGATCCGAAATCCCGAATGGCCCAGCCAGATGATCTTCATCGCTTTCTCCCCTGATGCTTTCCTGCCAGTCTAGCGCGAAACGAAAAGGTGTCACCCTGGACTGGACCCGCGCCATCGACGGCTATTGCGAACGCACCGATCCAAGCTATTGGGCGGAACCGCTGAACGCCGCGACCAACGCCGCCTTCCTGATCGCGGCCTTGGTGATGTGGCGCCGGGTGCGAGGTGCGAACCTGCCGCTGGCCACAGCACTCTGCGCGATCCTCGCCGCCATCGGTTTCGGATCATACCTCTTTCACACCCATGCCACTGCCTGGGCCTCGGTCGCCGACACCACGCCCATCGGCATATTCATCCTGACCTTTCTTTTTGCTGCCAATCGGCACTTCTGGGGCTGGCCGGTCTGGCTATCCGCCTTCGGGGCCGCCGCATTTATCCCCTTCACGGCGCTCCTGACCCCGGTGTTCCGCGCGCTGCCGTTTTTCCACATCTCGGCCTTCTACTGGCCGGTTCCGCTGTTGATCGCGGCGACAGCATTGGGCCTTATGCGCCGTGCACCTGAGACCGCACGCGGGCTGGCCATCGGCGCGGCTCTCCTCACCTTCTCGCTGATCTTCCGCTCGCTTGATCAGCTGCTTTGCCCCGTTATCCCCGTCGGCACTCATTTCATCTGGCATATGCTGAACGGCATCATGCTGGCCTGGATGATCGAGGTCTATCGCCGCCACGTGCTTGCGAAGCGACAGACGGGACGGTAAACGGCGACCCGACATTGAAAGTGAGACCTGCCCCATGTCCATCGACACAAAAACCGCCGCCCGCGTGGCGAAACTGGCCCGCATCGCGGTGCCCGAGGCCGACCTGCCCGCGCTGGCACAGGAGCTGTCGGGCATCCTGACCTTCATGGAGCAGCTGAACGAGGTCGATGTCGAGGGCATCGAGCCGATGGTTTCGGTCACGCCGATGAGCCTGAAACGGCGCGCCGATGAGGTGACCGACGGCGGCCAGCAGGACAAGATCCTGAAGAACGCGCCCGATGCGCGGGAAGGGTTCTTTGCCGTGCCGAAGGTGGTGGAATGACCGAGCTGAACACCCTGACGATCACGCAAGCGCGCGATGCGCTGAGGAAAGGCGAGATCACCGCCGCTGATCTGGCGATGTCCTGCATGTCGGCCATCGATGCGGGCGGCGCGCTGAACGCGTTTGTGCATCACACGCCCGAGATCGCGATGGATCAGGCCCGCGCGGCGGATGCACGGCTGAAAGCGGGCGATGCGCCTGCGATGTGCGGTATCCCCCTGGGCATCAAGGATCTTTTTTGCACCAAAGGCGTTCCCTCGCAGGCTGGATCGGCAATCCTGAACGGCTTTCGCCCGGAATACGAGTCGACTGTGACGGCGAAGCTGTGGGAGGCGGGCGCGGTGATGCTGGGCAAGCTGAACATGGACGAGTTCGCCATGGGCAGCAGTAATGAGACCTCGACCTACGGCAATGCCGTCAACCCCTGGCGGCGCGGCAACGATGACGCGCAACTGACCCCGGGCGGATCGTCGGGCGGATCGGCCTCGGCGGTCGCCGCCGACCTCTGCCTGGCCGCAACCGGCACCGATACCGGCGGCTCGATCCGCCAACCTGCGGCCTTTACCGGCATCGTCGGCATCAAGCCGACCTATGGACGGGTCTCGCGCTGGGGTATCGTCGCCTTCGCCTCGTCGCTGGATCAGGCCGGGCCGATGACGAAAACGGTGCGCGATGCAGCGATCATGCTGCAGGCGATGGCCGGGCCGGACGCCAAGGATTCCACCTCGGCGGACCTGACGGTGCCGGATTTCGAGGCCGCGCTGACCGGCGATATCCGCGGTCAGACCATCGGCATCCCCCGCGAATACCGGATGGAGGGCATGCCCGCCGAGATCGAAACTCTTTGGGCCGATGGCACCGAAATGCTTAAGGCCGCAGGCGCGAAAATTGTCGATATCTCGCTGCCGCACACGAAATACGCCCTGCCCGCCTATTACGTGATCGCCCCCGCCGAGGCGTCGTCGAACCTCGCGCGCTACGATGGCGTGCGCTATGGCCACCGCGCCAAGATAGCACAAGGCGACGGCATCACCGAAATGTATGAAAAGACCCGCGCCGAGGGTTTCGGGCCGGAAGTGAAACGCCGGATCATGCTGGGCACCTATGTGCTGTCGGCGGGGTTTTATGACGCCTATTACAACCGCGCCCGCAAGGTTCGCGCGCTGATCAAGCGCGATCTCGAGGATGCCTTCGCGGCTGGCGTCGATGCGATCCTGACCCCCGCCACCCCCTCGGCGGCATTCGGGCTGGGCGAGATGGCCGATGCCGATCCGGTGGCGATGTATCTCAACGACGTGTTCACCGTCACCGTTAACCTCGCGGGCCTGCCCGGGATCGCGGTGCCGACCGGTCTTGACGCCAAGGGTCTGCCACTGGGCCTGCAGCTGATCGGCAAGCCTTGGGATGAGGCGGGGCTGTTAAATGTGGCACACAGACTAGAATCTGATGCCAACTTTGTATCAAAACCACGAAAATGGTGGTAGACTGTTCGAAAATAACAATCGGGCAGGACTAAAATGAATAAATATCTGGCAGTATTCCCCATGCTGGCCTTAGCCGCATGTGTTACCCCCGACGTGCAATCACGCAGCGGCGTCGGGTTTCAGGACTATACGATCTATCAGCAGCAGCAGGCCTATCTGGCGCGCAGCCGCTCGGCCCCGCCAGCGCAGGTTGAACTGCAGGCGCAGGCACTGATGACGGCAACGGCGTTGCCAACAAGCTACGTCGCCGCAACCCCCGAACGGGAGACTGTGCGTGTTGCAGCGCTGCAACCAACGGCTGGGGCCAACCAGACCATTGGCACGCAGACGCTGGCGGCACTTGGATCAGCAACCGCACAGCCCTCGGCACCGCCTGCCAACGGCGTTGGCGCACCGATGTCGGCAATGTCGACGACTGCGATGGGCACCGAGGCCCCCGCTTCGGCGCCTTTGGCCCCGGTATCGGCCTCAGGCTCCAACATCGTCGCCTTCGCGCTTTCCACCACGCACGGCGTCGGCCAGCAGGTCTATCGTCGCGCCGGTCGCGGCAATTCGGCCCGGACGACGCGGGTCTGTGCGGGCTATGCGTCGGACGGTCTGGCGCAGGAGGCGTTTCTTCAGCGCGGCGGGCCCGAACGGGACACGCTTGGCCTTGATCCCGATGGCGACGGCTACGCCTGCCGCTGGGATCCTTCGGCGTTCCGCATGATCCGCGGCTGACAAGGGGCGTTGCGGGATGCAGATCATCCCGCATCCCTCGCCCAATTTCGGCGCGCGACGGGATCAGGCTATCCCGTCGCTCGTCGTGCTACACTACACCGCGATGGCCAGCGCCGAGGCCGCCCTTGTACGCCTCTCTGCCCCCGAGCATGAGGTATCCTCGCATTACCTGATCGCCGAGGACGGCCGCGTCTTCGGCTTGGTCGACGAGGCCGAGCGCGCCTGGCACGCAGGCGCAGCGGCTTGGGGAGCGACTACCGACATCAATTCCGCCTCGATCGGCATCGAGCTGGCGAATCCGGGCACGGCCCCCTTTACCGCGCCGCTGATGACCGCGCTTGAGGCTTTACTGGCCGATATCTTGCACCGCCACGCCATTCCGCCCGAGCGCGTCATCGCCCATTCCGACTGCGCGCCGGGCCGCAAGGCCGATCCCGGGCCCCGCTTCGACTGGTTGCGGCTTGCGCGCCAGAACCTCGCCGTGACCGCCAAGTCAGATGCCCCTGCCGCCGGGTCCGAAGATGTCTTCGGCGACTTGCGCACCATCGGTTACACCGCCAAAGCCACGCCCGAAGCATTGCTGGCCGCCTTCCGCCTGCGCTTTCGCCTCGGCACCACCGGCCCGCTGTCGCCGCTTGACCGGGTCATCGCCGCCGACCTGGCCCGCCGCTATCCCGTTGACCGGTCGGATCTCCTCACCTAGATAACCCACGCGCGGATGGCTGGGTGATCGCGGGCGGTAACGTCCGAGGAAAGTCCGGACTCCACATGGCAACGGTGCCGGGTAACGCCCGGCCGGGGCAACCCGAGGGAAAGCGCCACAGAAAAGAAACCACCCGTGCGTGCACGGGCAAGGGTGAAACGGTGGGGTAAGAGCCCACCGCGGACTTGGCGACAAGGACGGCACGGCAAGCCCCACCGGGAGCAATGCCAAATAGGGGTCTCGCGGGTGGCAACATCCAGGGCGGCTACGGCCTGAGAGACCCGGGTTGGCAGCTAAAGCCGCGCAGTAATGCGCGGACCAGAGGAATGGTCATCCAGCGGCGGCAACGCTGCGGACAGAATCCGGCTTATAGGCCATCCGCGCACCTCCCCTTACCCGGTAGCCATCGCGCACCATCTGCGCCAGCGCCAGCAGTGGCACAGTCTGATCAGCGTCGCGGACATACAAGTTCACCTTGCTGCTGCCGAGTTCCGGCAGGGCGCCACTGTGGCGGACCGGCTCCATATAGGGCGGGCAGGACCCGTCAAGCACGGCGTGCACCGCCAGATCGGCACTGACGACGGCCTCAAGCGCACGGGGCTGGGTGGTGTTCACCCCCATCTCCCAGTCGATCCCGGCCCGGTCCAGCGCGCCCTGCGCGGCCGCACGAAAGATACACGCATCCTCGAAGGCCAGCCGCAGGGGGCGTTGCTTCCATGCCGTGCCGCCCGGCGCCCCGGCCCAGATCATCTTTGGCTCGGCCAGCGTCTCGCCGCCTTTTTCCACGCTGTCCTCGGTGGTCAGGATGACATCGACCGCGCCGCGGCTGAAATCCTCTTTCAGGGCCCGGGTGAAGGACGAATGCAACTGAATCCGCATCCGGGGAAACTCTTTCGCAAACCGCTGCAAGACACCCGGGATCACCGGATAGACGATGTCATGCGGCACGCCGAGGTGCAGCTCGCCCCGCTGATCAGTGCAGGTCAGCCGGGTCCAGGCCTCATCATTCAGCGCCAGCAACCGGCGACCATAGCTGACCAGCTGTTCGCCTGACCCGGTCAGTGCGACCCCGCGCCCGCTGCGATCAAGAAGCGTCAGGTTCAGCGCCTCTTCCAGCCGCTTCACCTGCATCGACACCGCCGATTGCGTGAGGTTCAGGAACCCCGCCGCACGGGTGACGCCACCGGCATCGGCCACGGCGACGAACGAGCGCAGGGCAGTCAGGTCGAGGTTGCGGGGCATATCATGATTCTTGATGGGGTGGTTCAAAATCATTCGTTTCACAAATGAACCATATCTTGGCACAAGTATCAAGCATTCAGATGGATGGCCGACAACGCATCACAAGATCGAAAAGGATGAGAGCGATGAGCATCGAGACAACACTGACCCAAGCCGGGCACCCCGCAAAGCCTCGCAACGTCCGAAGCACCGGGTTTTTCGGCTGGCTGATCCTCGCGCGTGAGGTCCGCCGCCAGCGCCGCGCTCTGGCCGATCTGACGCCCGAGCAGCTCCAGGATGTCGGACTGACCCCGGATCAGGCCCGCCGCGAGGCGCAACGTCTGGTCTGGGACGTGCCGCAGCATTGGCTGCGCTAAGCGAAAGCGTTCAGATTTCGGGATATTTCCCTTGAATTAAAGCATGCGGACCCCGATATTGCCTCTCAAGACCCGCCCCGCATTTGCCGGGGCGGCTTCCGACCACAGTATGGAGGCACATCATGGATTACGAAGCGATCCGCAGCGGCAGCACCACGGGTGTTCGCGGCGCTACCATCGACGCGGGCCTTCGGGCCCATATGAACAAGGTCTACGGCACGATGTCGGTGGGACTTCTTCTGACCGCGCTCGCCGCCTGGGCAATCGCCGGGCTGTCGGTGACAGCGGTTCCGAACGCCTATCAGATCGGCGCCGACAAGTATCTGACCGATCTTGGCGTCGCGATCTTTGCAAGCCCGCTGAAATGGGTTGTGATCTTCGCACCGCTGGCGATGGTGTTCTTGCTTCGGGGGGTCCTCAATCGCCTCTCGGCGGCAGGTGCGCAGCTGTATTTCTTTGGCTTCGCGACGCTGATGGGCGTCTCGCTGTCCTCGGTGTTCCTGGTCTATACCGGGGTTTCGATCGCGCAGACCTTCCTGATCACCTCGATCTCGTTCGCCGGCCTCTCGCTTTGGGGCTACACGACGAAAAAGGATATCTCGGGTTGGGGGTCGTTTCTGATCATGGGCGTGATCGGCCTGATCCTGGCGATGATCGTCAATATCTTCATGCAATCCGAAGCGATGAGTTTCGCGATCTCGGCGATCGGCGTGCTGATCTTTGCCGGCCTGACTGCCTACGACACGCAGAAGATCAAGACCGACTACATCCAGCACGCGCAGGCGATGGATGGCGAGTGGCTGGGCAAGGCCGCCATCATGGGCGCCCTGAACCTCTATCTCGACTTCATCAACCTGTTCCTGTTCCTGCTGCACTTCCTCGGCAACCGCGAGTAATCGCGACCCTCCAAGGTCGAATCACGAAGGGCCGCCCGGATCATGGGGCGGCCCTTTTTCATTGTGTTCAGCCATATGCCCTCAAGGGTCATGAACCGGAAAGTACGCTACTTCGTCTGCATCTTGCCGATCATCTTCAACACCATGCGGCGTGGCAGGAACGGGATCACCCAGTTGATCAGCAGGCTCAACCCGGTCTCGTTCACCGTTACCAGCTTGCCCGCCAGCATCGCGTCATAGCCGTGCCTGGCCACATTCGCCGCGCTGGCCCCGCCACCTTTCACAAGCCCAGTGCCCTCAAGATCAGCCACCTTGGCGAACTCGGTCTCGACATAGCCCGGCGCCAGCACCGTGCAGGTCACGCCCTTGCTGCGCAATTCGTGATCCACGGCCTGCGAATAGGACGCCACGAACGCCTTGGTCGCGAAATAGACCGCCTGCATCGGCCCGGGCATGAACCCGGCCGTCGATCCGACATTGAGGATCTTCCCGCCGCCCCGCGCCACCATTGCGCCGCCAAAATGATGCGTCAGCGCGACCAGCGCCTTGACGTTCAGGTCGATCATCGCCTGTTCGGCGCCCGGATCGCGGTCGGTATGCATCCCATGCCCGCCGAAGCCCGCGTTGTTGATCAAGATATCGACCACCAGCCCGGCCTTCTCGACCGCCGCGATCAGAGCGCCCGCCCCGTGTTCCGCGCCAAGGTCCTGCGCGATGACATGCGCCCGGATACCATGCGCGGCCTCCAACTCGACCTTCAGCGCCTGCAGCGCATCCTCGCGCCGTGCGGTCAGGATCAGATCGCCGCCCTTCGCGGCGTGATAACGGGCAAATTCTGCGCCGATGCCGGACGAGGCGCCGGTGATGAGGGCGGTAATGGACATCGGATGAACCTCAATCAGGGAAAAGGAACGACGGGGCCGTTGCCGCCCGCCTCCGGGTGGCTTCTCCGTGTATCAGCAGGTCAAGCCGACGGCATAGCCCTGAAGCTCGTAATACTTGCCGCTGCGCTGGACGATCACCCCGTTGGGGCGGCACCCCGACAGTCGTCCGATCTCCTGCGCAACCGCTGTGCCCAGATTGCCACCAGGAGGTCTGACCCCGAAGATCGGCATCTTGATATCCCGGAGAACCCCGAAAGTCCGCCCATCCACGGTGACCAGCCGTAGCCGCCCGGTCAGGCGCACGAATTCGAACGGAACCGAGTAACCCGGGCCCCATTGCGAACTCAGGAAGGAATAAGCCGTCCAGGCCGCAGCTTCGGGGGGCTGCGGACGGCCGCCATTCCGGTATGCCAACGAGGTCGTCACGAACAGCGGCACGGACCACTGCATCCGCCGACCTTCAACCGCACTGCCACCGCTGGCCCCGGGAGGGTTGCCCAGCTGATAGGTGGTCCGCACCTGCCCGTTCGACGCCTCGGTAACAGTCACAGTCTCGGTCTGGCTGGGTCGAGTGACAGTTCCGGCAGTGGCATGTGGTGCAGCATCATAGGCATCAAATCCCACGCCGCGCTTCTGGTTGGTTTCCACACAGGCGGTCAGCGCGAAGGCCAAGCTGAGAAGCAATGCAAGGCGAATGGTTATGGCAACAGGTTCTCCACTGTTCAGGACGCCACAATCAGTCTCGACCCAGGATCATCTTCAGATTGCAACTTGCCCGGCGTTGCTACCGGCGTTGGCAACCCCGCGCAAAAGAAAAGGCCGCGCACCCGGCGCGGCCCTATGCCATCCAAAGTCAGGACGAGATCACTTGATCTTGCCTTCCTTGTATTCGACATGCTTGCGCACGACCGGGTCATACTTTTTGACGCTGAATTTCTCGGTCATGGTCCGCGCATTCTTCTTGGTCACGTAGAAATGCCCGGTACCCGCCGTCGAATTCAGCCGGATCTTGATGGTCGTCGGCTTCGCCATGGTTCCTGTCTCCGCTCGGGGGGCATCCGCCATTGCGGCGCGTGGCCCCCGTGAAATCCCGAAACCCGCCTTTTACCTATCGAACGGCCCAAGTCAACAGCACCGGCGCGCACAAGGGTGGGAATTCTCACATCGTGATGACGACCTTGCCGGTGGCCTTGCGGCTGCGCAACAGCTCCAGCCCCTCGCCGGCGCGCTCCAGCGGCAGGACATGGCTGATGTGCGGCTTCAGACGGCCCTCGGCGTACCAGCCCAGAAGCGTGGTCAGGCTGTCCTTCACAAGATCCGGCCGAAACGCCAGATAACCGCCCCAGTAGAACCCCAGGACCGAGATGTTCTTGACCAACAGATGATTGGCCTTGATCTGCGGCACCTCGCCCGAGGCAAAACCGATCACCACCATCCGCGCCTCGGGATTGGCGGCGCGAAACGCTGCGTCGAACGCAGCACCCCCGACGGGATCGTAGATCACATCCGCGCCACCCAGCGCCTTGATCGCCGCGCGCAGGTCGTCCGCGTCGCTGTCGATCAGATGGTCCGCACCCGCCTTGCGCGCCACCTCCAGC
>JBBKVJ010000415.1:0-11011 GCA_037968375.1 Paracoccaceae bacterium
CTATGCCGATCCCAAGACGGGTTTGATGGTGACACGGTTCATCCCCGGCGCGGTAACGATGACACCCGTGGGCTTTCGCACCATCGCGGGCAGTCCGGTACGGGCCGGGCAGGCACTGCGCAAGTTGCATCAGTCAGGTGCAGTTTTCCCGGCACGGTTCGAACTGTTTGCGATGATCGACGACTATCTGGCGATTCTCGGGACCAAGGACGTGGCCCTGCCCGCCGGCTATCATGACGTGGTGGCCGAGGCTGACACCGTGCGTGTCGCGCTGGCCGCCCATCTACTGCCGCTGGTCGCCTGCCACTGTGACCCGCTGTGCGAGAATTTTCTCGATACGGGCGAGCGCATGTGGATCGTCGACTGGGAATATTCCGGGATGAACGATCCGATGTGGGATCTGGGCGATCTTTCCGTCGAGGGCGCGTTCGACCAAGACCAGGACGAAGAGATGCTTGGCGCCTATTTCAACGGAAACATCCGGCCCGAAGACCGCAGCCGCATGGTGATCTACAAGGCGATGTGCGATCTCTTGTGGACGCTTTGGGGCCTGATCCAGTTGGCCAACGGTAACAGCGCCGAGGACTTCCGCGCCTATGCCGACACCCGTTTCGCGCGGTGCCGACGGGAAATGGCCAGCCAGTCCTTCGCTGATAGCCTGGCGATCCTCGGCGGCGGCCGAACCGGCTGAAAATCGCCGATCACGCGCGCGGACCGATTGCTTCCCCGCCTCACGAATGTCGCAACACTCGATGCCAAGCGCCTGATTGTCCGGGATAATCTTAGTCAGGCTCCCTGCCAACCCACCGCTGCCAGGTGCACGGCTTGGCACGACCCGACGGGGTCGATGCATGGGTGGATATCGGCCCACCAAGGCGTAAGCGCGGGAACCACTTGGCCCAGACGACGTTCGTTTCAAACAACAACATACCGTTCTTGGTTACAGGTTGGCTCTAGCACAACAGTGCAGACCCGGCCTCTGTTTCAGGTTGATGATAGGGCCACCAGACGCGGTCGCGGGAAAAAGAAGCTCGAACACTGGGTGCTGGGATAATGAAAGTAGTATGTAACGAACCGAGCGGGGGCGCTCGGGACGCCGATACGAAACGCGAACTTGTTTTGATCGTCGACAAAAACCCGCTTCTGTCAGAGGTTCTGGCATTACATCTGGAAAGCACCGCCAAACTGACGTGTCGCTTCGTGCGTCACGAGGCTGATCTTCGTGCCGAGGTCGCGGCCTGCAGGCCGCGATCCTGGTTGTGGATCCGGTCCACCTGGTGCTGAGTCCGGATTACGATCTGACCGACTTCGGGCGCGATATCCAGAACTCGCATTCTGGCACGCGCATTCTGGGTTACAGCTTTCAGGCCACGCTTTCGATGATCCGGGGCGCAATGGATGCAGGCTTTCGGGGCTGCGTGTCCAAGAATGCCAGTCTGCACCAGCTTGAGATCGCTTTGGCGGCGGTACTGGATGGGGGTATCTACTTCGACCAGGATTTCGGCTCGCAACTGCAACCGATGCTGTCGCAGACCACTGCCAACAACGGCTTGAGCGAGCGTGAGAAGGCGGTGCTGGTGGGCGTTGCCCGCGGGCTGAGCGCCAAGCAGATCGCGCACGATCTGAAGATCAGCAACAAGACCGTCGATACCTACAAGGCCCGGGCCAGTCAGAAACTGGGGTTGAGCGACAAGTCCAAGCTGGTCAATTACGTGCTGGATCAGGGCTGGATGAACTGACCTGTCAAGCCTGTCCACACAAGCCGGATATTCCAAAATACCCATTAACAATTATGGCAAAAACATGAAGTTTTTGAGGCCGAACTTTGAAAAAAGTTGGGCCTTTTTTCTCGCAACTATTTTTAGCCATTCAGAAACAGACACTTAGAAATCTGTCACAATGGTTAACAAAACCCTACATGCGCCGGGGTTTTTCCCGACTGATCGTTTGTTTTATTCGCCCCACATCCTGATCGTGATCTGAAAACGAGGATGAAATGGCACGTATAAGTATTTTTGGAATCGGCTATGTCGGCGTCGTCGCGGCCGCCTGTCTGGCGCGCGACGGGCACCAGGTGATCGCGGTCGATGTCGACCCCGGCAAGATCGACGCCATCAATCGTGGCCTGTCGCCGATCGTCGAGAATGGTCTCGACCCTTTGGTCCGCGAGGGCGTCGATGCGGGTCGCCTCAGCGCCACTGATGATGTGCAGATGGCGATCGACAACACCGACGCCTCGTTTGTCTGTGTCGGCACGCCCAGCGCCCCGGACGGGTCGGTGGGGCTGACCTATGTCGAGGCGGTGTGCCAGAGCATCGGCGAGGCACTGGCCCGCAAGACATCGTTTCATTCGGTCGTCATCCGCTCGACCATCGTTCCGGGCAGCACCGAGGGCACCTGCATCCCGGTGCTGGAATCCGCCTCGGGCAAGGTTGCGGGCACCGATTTCGGCGTTGGCTACTACCCCGAATTCCTGCGCGAAAGCACCGCGATCGAGGATTACTACGATCCCGGTCTGATCGTCTTCGGCGCCATGGACGATGGCACCCGCGCGATCCTGACCGAGCTGAACGAGACCCTGAACTGCAAGATCCACATGGTCGATCTGCGCACCGCCGAGATGGTCAAATACACGTCCAACACCTGGCGCACGGTCAAGGTCACCTTTGCCAACGAGATCGGCAACATCGCCAAATCCTGCGGCCTCGACGGTCAGACGGTGATGGAAATCCTGTGCTCGGATCACAAGGTCGCCATTTCCCCATATTTCATGCGCCCCGGTTTTGCCTTTGGCGGGTCCTGCCTGCCCAAGGATGTACGTGCGCTGCGCCAGCTCGCCGCCGCCAATGACACGCCCTCGCCCCTGCTGAACGCGGTGCTTGAGGCGAACGAGGCGCAGATTGTCAAGGCCGTCAACATGGTGGCCGGATCGAAGACGCGGAACGTCGGTTTTGTCGGCATCAGCTTCAAGCCCGGCACCGATGACATGCGCGAAAGCCCCTTGGCGGAACTGGCGGCGCGGCTGATCAAGTCCGGCATCAACGTCGAGGTTTTCGACCCCTTCGTGCAAGAGGCCTATGCCAATGAGAACTCGACCGCAGGACGGGGCAACGATGTGGTGCCCGATCTGCAAAGCCGTCTGGTGCCGGAACTGTCGGCTCTGATCGACGGATCGGACGCCATCGTCGTCGGCAATCTCTACAAGGACGCCGTCGAGGCGCTGGAACAGGCCGCGCGTACCAAGCCGATGTTCGACCTGACCCGGATCGACCGCGCGCGGGTGACCGGTGGCGGTTACCACGGCATCTGCTGGTAGGGGCCGGACATGCTTGGCCACCTCGCCTATCTGTCCACGATCGTGCTTTTGGCCGCGCTGGTTCCGGCGGGCCTGCTGGGCGAGGTCAAAGAGGCCGCACTGGTCGTGGGCGCGCTGGGCATCTGGCGTTACAGCTGGGCGGCGGTCAATTTCACCCGCGCAATCATCTTTCGTTGGGTGCGATACCCGCGCCAGAAGGCGGCGGCCCATGCCGCCTATGCGGCCCGTCCGCACAAGGCGCATGCGTTCTTTCTGACGACCTCCTACAAAATCGACCCCGACGTCTCGATCGCGGTCTATCGCAGCATCTTTCTGGCCGCCGCCAATTCGCAAAACGGTGCCACCATCGTCGCCTCTGTCGTAGATGGCGCAGATGAGCGGCTGGTGCAGCGGGTTTACGACGCGATGGCCGAGGATATGTCCTCGGTCCGGCTGATCACCGACCGCATTCCGGGCACCGGCAAGCGCGATGCGCTGGCGCGGTCACTGACGCTGATCGCCCGGCAATGCCCGACAGCACAGGACATCGTGATCTTTGTCGATGGCGACAGCTGCGTGCCCGCCGATATCGTCGCCCAGTCCGCGCCGGTCGTTACCAACCCCAAAGTTGGCGCCCTGACCACCGATGAGGCAGTTGAGATACGGCAGCGCGGGCTGTTCCGCGACTGGTTCGAACTGCGCTTTGCCCAGCGTCAGGTGATGATGTGCTCGATGGGCTATTCCAACCGCGTGCTGACCCTGACCGGGCGGATATCGGTGTTCCGCGCCGATCTTGCCACCGACAGCGATTTCATCAATGCGATCCAGAACGACTATATCGACCACTGGCGGCTGGGAAGGGTCAACTTCCTGACCGGCGACGACAAGTCGACCTGGTTCTGGCTGATGAAGAACGGCTACGAGCTGGCCTATCTGCCCGATGTCCGCAGCAGCTCAATGGAGGTGCAGCCCCGGCCCGGCTTTGTCGGCAGTGCGACGGTCCTGATGGTCCGCTGGTTTGGCAGCACGCGCGCACCAATGGCCGCGCGCTGGAACTGCCGATCTCGCGGATCGGGTTCTTCACCTGGTGGTCGATCCTCGATCAGCGGCTGTCGATCTGGACCACGCTGGCCGGGCCGCTTTGCATGCTGATGGTGGCGATCTTCATCAACCCGATGGTGATCCCCGCCTACATCGCCTGGGTGATGCTGACCCGCTACCTGTTCTGCACCGCGATCTGCCTGTTTCAGGGCCGCAGCTTTCCGATCGTCTACACCGGGCTGCTGTATTTCGGGCAACTCTTCGGCGCCGCGGTCAAAAGCTACGTCCTGTTCCGCCTCGACCGGCAGAAATGGACCCGGCAGACCACCGTCTGGGCCGCTGGCCGCCCGGTGCCGCTTGGCAACCGCCTGGCGGCGATCGGTTCGGCCTACCTGCATATCTTGACAATGGGATGGCTGACCATCGCAGCCCTGTATCTGACTGGCGTCCTGTGAGGACGCCCGCGAAAGGAAACGACATGATCAAGACAGAGAAAGCCGGCAAGGCCCGCCCCCCGGCGGAAAGCGTGCCCAGCGGCTTCATCTACGAGAACGAGCATCCGCAGTTGCAGATCCCGTTCACCGCGCAGGTTGGCGACCGGCGGATGGAGGGCAAGTCGATCTCGATCACCCAGGCGCTGGTGTCGGGGCTGCTGCCGCCGACCGGCAACTGGGAGAAGTGCCCAGTGGTGCTGCGCTTTGATTTCGAGGGCTTCTCGGTCAACCTGTTCGTCGAGGCGGATGTGGAAAAGATCGGCGCCTCGGACAGTTCCGCAATCCGGCTGCGGTTCTGCGAGCCGTCGGCCAGCCATCTGGCGCCGCTGCGCTACATCCTCAACAGCCATCTGGCCGGCGATCTGGTCACCTTTGGCCGGATGCTGGGCTATTCCGGCCCAACCAAGGTCGAGGCGACAGGCCCGGCCCTGCGCGCCGGTCCGATGCAGCGCGCCAGTACGGGCCTGCGCAAGCTGGCGCTGGTCGGGCTTAGCCTGGGGCTGATCGCCATCGCCGCCACCGTGATGCATGACCGCATCGTCTTTGCCTACGAGCCGCGCCCGGTGACGATCACCCAAAGCGGCACGACGCTGCGCGCCACTGCGGCAGGTCAGATCACCTATGCCGACAATCAGGCTGCGACCGGCGATGTCGTCTATTCCATCGGCACGAATTCCGGCGATCTCCTCAGCGTGCGGATGCCCTGCGACTGCACGATCCTGCCGCTGGAAGGGTTCACCGAAGGCGCCACCGTTCTGGCCGGCGCGCCCCTGATCAAGCTGGTGGCGGCGGGCGCCGCGCTGGAGGCGGATACTCAGATCAGCTTTGACGGCGTGGCGCGGCTGCTGTCCGGCGACGCGGCAGAGCTGGAGTTCGGCGATGGCCGGGTGGTGCCGGTGACCGTGCAGCTGTCCCAACAGGGCGACAGTTCGGCCAACACCGCCGTCGTCGCGGCGCGCGTTCGGCTTGCCGAACCCGACGCCGCCGACGTGGCCATCGGCGAGACCGGACGGCTGCGCTTCCGCCGACCGATCCTGGCGGCAGGCACATCCCGGACGACGGCCGCCGCCGCCGTTCCGGTCGTTGACTGAAGACTGACTGAAACCATTCCCGCAGGCTACGGGTGCGCAAGATAGGACATGTTGAAATGCTTGATATCAGACCAGTAGTTCTCTGCGGCGGCACCGGGTCGCGTCTGTGGCCGATGTCGCGCGCCCAAAGCCCCAAGCAGTTTCAGCCGGTGGCGGGAAAGGGGTCGCTGACCTTCTTTCAGGCGACGCTGCAGCGGCACCGGGCCAAGGGCTACGGCAAGCCGGTGGTCGTGACCGCCGACCAGCACCGCGAGACTGTGGCTCGGCAGCTTGAGGAAATTCAGTGCGACGCCACGATCATTCTTGAACCGATGGCCCGCAACACCGGCCCGGCGGTTCTGGCTGCCGCGATGATTCTGGCCGAGGAAGACCCCAGCGCGCTGATGCTGATCCTGCCGTCGGACCATGTCATCGCCGGCAATCTGACGACGCCGATCTTCGCGATGCGAAAGGCCGCAAGCGACGGCAAGATCGTGACCTTCGGGATCAAGCCCAGCTATCCTGAAACCGGCTATGGCTATATTGTCGACGCCGGCGCGTCCGACGATTACGACGGGCTGCACCACGTCGCGGAATTCGTCGAAAAGCCGCCACTGGCAAAGGCTGCGGCCCTGATCGACACCGGTGCTGCCTATTGGGCCTCGGGCATTTCGCTATATGCCGCCTCGACCATCATCGAGGAGTTTGCGCGCCTTGATCTTGCGACCTCCAGATCGGTGCGACTGGCGGTGGATCGCGGCGAATGGACCGGCAAGACCCTCATGCTGCATCCGCACAGCTTCCGCCGGGCAACTGCGGAACCGACCGAACGGATCGTCTTTGAGAAGGCCCGGTCGGTGGCCCTGGCGCCGCTTGACGTGGAATGGAGCGATGTCGGCTGCTGGACCTCGATGCATGCGATCGGCGCCGCCGACGAAGACGGCAACGTGTTGCAGGGCGATGTCATCTCGATCAACACCCACAACTCGCTGGTGCGCAGCGACAAGCGCCTGATCGCCGTCGTCAACATGTCCAACGTCATCGTGGTCGACACGCCGGACGCGGTTCTGGTGACCTCGCGCGGCAAGTGTCAGGACGTCAAGCAGGTGGTCGACACGCTAAAGCTCGAGGCCCGGCGCGAGATTGTCCACCACACCGCCCGCAACCATTTCTGGGGGCAGAGCCATCAGGTTTTCTCGTCGGCCGCGTATGACATGACGGTTCTCAAGATCGACGCCGGATCGTCGCTGACCATTGAACCGCTGCCCGGCGGCCAGATTTTCACCGATAGTGGCGGGCTTGGAGTGTTCGATGGCTTCAGCCGTCGCAATCCGGTGAACGGTGAACGGATCCCGCTGGATTCCAACAAGAGCATGGTGCTGACCAACACATCCGAAGTCACCGTCGAGGCCATTCTCGTTACGGTGAACGGCCCGACCGTCAAGGATGTTCAACTTGACCGGGTCGCGAATGGCTGAGTCGCGCTGGCATATGGCAAGGCGGATGGCACTTGTGCTGGGTCTTGCGACGGCTATGCCGTCTGCGGTTCCGGCTCAGTCGGTGTCGGCCTACGAGTCCCTGCGCGAGCAAGTCGCCGCAGTTCACGAACGCCTGTCCGCAGATGCAGCCGAGGTATCGTATGCGCCGCAGCTTGTCGCTGTCGGGCACAGTCTGATCAGCCGTGATGCGGATCTGTCCGGGTTCGAGGTGCCGTTGCCCGAAGCGATGCCGGCAGGCCAGTTGCAGTCGATCGACCTGCGCATCGCGCTGGCGCAACTGGCCGCTCTGACCGGATCGAACGACCAGATGCCGGTGGTACGCGCGCAGTAGGCCGAGCGACCGATGGCAATCGCGGTGCAGGGCGGTGCCGTCGGCCTTGCCGAGGTTCACGCCTGGATCGACGCGCAGCCTGATCCGGGTCTGATGCGCGACGGCGATACGCTGCGGGTGCCGCTGGTGATCCTGCCCGGCGCGCGGCTGCGTCTGACGCCCGGCGAGACGCTGATCCTCAGCCGTCCCGATGGTGCCTTCGTGGCGAATTTCGGCACGCTGGCCATCACTGGTGCCACCGTCTCGGGCCGTGGCGACAGCAACCCCGGTGTCGCCGATTTCGCGCCCTTCGTCACCACCGCCGGCACCGGCAAGACCTGGGTCTCGGGCGCCGTGCTGGAAGGCTTGGGATTTGGCGCGGCCGAGGTCTATTCCGGCTATGCGGTCATCAATCGCGGATTGTATCAGCCGATCGGCGGCTCGTTCCTGGTGTCCTCTCTTTTTCGGGACACAGGCCGCATAACCATCGTTTCGTCGCCGCAAACCGTGGTGCAGGACAACGTTTTTGTCGGCAGCCACGGCGGTGGCATTGTGTTGCGCAACACCACCGACGCCAAGGTCACGGGCAACCTGTTCGTCGATGTGCGCGGTGGTGCCGCCCTGCATGTCACCGACGGTGCAAGTGACAGTCAGATCACCGGCAATGTCGTGCTGAACGGCGACGCGGCGGGTCTTGTCATCGACCGTGGCAGCCGCGATGCGACCATCGACAACAATCTGATCTGGGGCAATGCGCGTGGCGGGATCAGCGTGGTGCAGTCCGATTGCGTCTGGGTGGTGCAGAACGTCAGCATGAACAACGGCCAGAAGGGTATCGAGCTGCGCGACAGCCGCGGCTCGACGGTGGCTGTCAAACGGATCTACGGCAATGGCAGCGCCGGTCTTTACATCGCCGATCAGCCCACTGGCACCGATACCCTTGTCGCCAGCAACGATTTTGTCGGCAATCGTGTCGGTCTTGCCTCGGCGTCACCGTACAAGCTGACCCTGCAGGCCAACGATTTCCGGGCCCAGTTCCCGCGCTTTCTGGACGGCGATCTTGTCGCCCAGACATTTCAGATCGTGCAGGATCTGCAAGGCGCGGAAGAGATTGAACTGTTCGCGGGCGGCATCGAGGCAAGCGATCAAAGCCCGGTCACCTGCACGTCGGGGGGCGATGGCTGAGCCATGGTATTCTCATCCGAATCCTTCCTGTTCCTGTTCCTGCCGCTGTTTCTGGCGGTGTATTACCTGACGCCGGTGCGGCTGCGGTCGTATCCGATCCTGCTGGGGTCCTATGTGTTCTACGCGTGGTGGCGGGTCGATTTCCTCGGGCTGCTGATCCTGACCACCGCCTTCACCTATCTGGTCGGCCAGAAGATCGGTCGCCACCGGGGCACCAGGCGCGGTCAGGTCTATCTGGCGATCGGGGTCGCGGGCTGCCTTGGCGTCCTGGGTGTCTTCAAATACCTCAACTTCTTCATCGACAGCTTTGCCGCACTTCTGGGCACCGATACCGCCGGGCTTGGCGTTCACTGGCGCCTGATCCTGCCGATCGGCATTTCGTTCTACGTGTTCCAGGCGCTGAGCTATCTGATCGATGTGCATCGCGGCGATGCCACCGCCGATGCCGGTTTTGTCGATTTCGCCGCCTTCATCGCGCTGTTCCCGCAGCTGATCGCCGGGCCGATCCTGCGCTACAAGGATCTTGAGGACCAGTTCCGTGAACGCGACCATTCGGTCGAGATGTTCTGCGACGGTCTGGCCCGGTTCCTGATCGGTCTCGGCAAGAAGGTCATCCTGGCCGATGCCGTGGCACCGCTTGCCGATCTGGCGTTCGGCGCCGAAAGCCCCGGCATGGCGCTGGCCTGGGCCGGGGCCGCGGCCTACATGCTGCAGCTTTACTTCGACTTTTCCGGCTACAGCGACATGGCGATTGGTCTGGGCAAGATGATGGGGTTCAACTTTCTCGAGAACTTCCGGTTTCCCTATATCAGCCGGTCGATCTCGGAATTTTGGCGGCGCTGGCACATCTCGCTGTCGAACTGGCTGCGCGACTACCTCTACATCTCGCTGGGCGGCAACCGCAAAGGTGCGGGCCGCACCTATGTCAACCTGATGACGGTGATGGTGCTGGGCGGCCTCTGGCACGGCGCGAATTGGACGTTTGTGCTCTGGGGCCTCTGGCATGGCGGCCTGTTGGCGGGCGAGCGTTATCTTGGTTGGGATCGTCGGGCGTCTGGTTACTGGTTCGCGCTGCCGCTGACCCTGCTCTTGGTGCTGATCGGCTGGGTCGTGTTCCGCGCCACCGATGTCAGCCAGGCCTTTGCGGTCTATGGCGGTATGATCGGGATGAACGGTCTGGTCGGCGATCCGCTGCTGTGGCTGTCGGTGACCCGCGAAAGTCTGGCGCTGGCCTTGGTTGCCGCCTGCGTTGTCTTCATCGAGCCGCATCTTCATGCCGCATTCTCGGCGCCGCCGGGTGACGCTTTGACGGTGCGCGCCGACAGGGCGCCCGCAGGTGGCGGGGCGATGACGAACGGGATGGCGATGCAGCTTGCCACGACCATGGCCGTGCTGGTGATCGGCACCGTCACCATCCTGAAACTGGCCGAGCAGAGTTTCTCGCCCTTCCTGTATTTCCAGTTCTGATCGGAGGTCTCACATGGCACTGTCAATAAAACCCAAACTGATACTTCCCATCGCCTTCTTCGGCTACGCGGTCTACGCCAATCTCGCGTTGACCACGCTGGATCTTGAGCGTCCGGGCTGGACCGGATTCTTCAGTGGTGGTTTCGCCCAGACGATCGACAGCCTCTACCGCAGCAACCTGCCGCACCGCGAACCGGCGGTCGGCTGGATCGGCGCGGCGCGTTATGTGCTGTTGAACGAGGGCCGTGACGGCGTGATCGCGGGCGCTGATGGCTGGCTGTTCAGCGCCGAGGAATATCGCCCCTTCACACCCGAAGACGCCTCGCTGGACCAGACCGTGGCCTGGATCGCGACCGTCCGGCAAAGGCTTGCCGACGCTGGAACCAGCCTGGTGATGGTGCCGGTCCCGGCCAAGCTTGATATCATGCGAGGTCATGCCGGTGGTGACGTTGGGGGCGCCGCCCCGGCCGCCCGGGCCGCCGCGATCTACGACCGCTTTGTCGCCGCCCTTGGCGCCCGGGGGATCGGCACCGTCGACACCAGGCCGGGCCTCCTTGCCGCGCCCGATCCGTTCCTGCAGACCGATACCCACTGGACCCGCGACGGTGCCGCCACCGTGGCCGATGCTGTTGCGGCAAGCGACCTGATCG
>JBBKVJ010000416.1:0-6591 GCA_037968375.1 Paracoccaceae bacterium
CCGCCAGATGGGCGCGGATACGGCCGCAGGCACCGCGCAGGCGGCCGCCACTAGGCTGTCCCCGAATGCAGAAACCAATGAGATAGCAGCGACGCTAGACGATGCCGTAGTTGGCACAGAGGCCGAGGACACGAACGTCCGTGATCGAAGCTTCTTTCACGCCAGACCGGATTGGGCGAGACACCCTTGATAGGCTCTCAAAAAGAATGGTCCAGATCGTATGAGACCACCGCTAGGCAAATGTCACCTATCGCATTGGCCTGAGCCCGTTCCTGCCTCAACCACGGATCCTCTGGAACGCTGCGGCAAGTGGCAAGAAGAAAGCCACTCACGTGAATTTAGCGCTCGATGGCCGACAGGATAACCGCCTGTAGGTCCGCCCCGACACGAAGAAACCCCATCAGACGCGCTATCGCGCGCACCATGTCTTCGGGTGGCATCTCACCGCTCTCCGACACTATCAGGCGGGCGGCGGCCGCGATTTCCATCGGAGGCAGCGCCGTTGCCTTCAGCAACGTACCAATTTCGGCAGATCGGTCTCGCGCTGGCGGGTTTTCGGCCTGCGGGCCGGTCATCCAGAAATCACCGGTCGGTCGGATGCTGTCTGGGGCCTGCCGCCTGGCGAGTTTCAAGGCTTCCAAGAGAGCAATGAGCAGCGCCTGCTTGGTCTCGTCACGCAGCGTCGGTGGCTTGGGCGCTGGTGCTCCCTGTGCCTGTATGCGGACGGCTACTATCGTTTGCACTACGACGGGCTCGATCCCGATGGCAAGCAGACCCGTGTCGGTGACGATCAGCGTGGTGCCGTACCCGTCGCTGGTTTCGCGCCAGTGCGGCTCACCGCGGCGCAGGTTGGCCTCGACTTCCTCCAGCCAGCCGTGCCCGATCATCTTTGTAACGGACATCTTCGTCGCCGCGTCAGCCAGACCCTTGGGCAGCAGCATGGCGAGGTTGTCAGGGCGCCGGGCTTCTGCGGTCAGGATGAGACATTGGGTTTCGGTGAGTTTGGTAATTGTGGCCCCCGGTTGGGGCGCGCCGCCTGTCCCTTTCTATGCGGCCAAGCCACGCCATCGCGGGATTGGTAGGGGTGCGTTTGGGTCATGCGGCGCGTACGCCCTCGCTGAAGGCGCTGTCGGTGATCAGGCGCAGTGGGCTGGAGGAATGGTTTATTGTTCCAACATCTCCCCAATGGATCTCGTCGCGATCGGTCTCGAAATGGTCGTCGCTGAGGCTCTTGATGCGCGCGAGCATGCCGCCGATCTTCGCCTTCGCGGTAAAGGCATCGACGGCCGGGTGTTGTCAATCGGATGGCGACGGATGGTCATGGCGGGGGTATAAGCGGCTGAAGTGCATCGTCTTCATGCACCCAGACTCGCCCTCCGAGCGCGCCAGATCACATAATATATAGCAATATCATCTCTTTATACTCTACCAGCGCGATAAAGGGGATGAGCGAGTCGGAGTGTTACGCCCATTCCACCCTCTCACACGGGGCAATTCAAATTGCCAAGCAGACCGCGCATCTGGCGCACCTCTAGGACGTCTCGATCGGCGCCGCGACTTCCAACGCAGGTCACATGGACGCGCCGGATCCCTACCGGCAGAGCCGGTCGTAGGATGGCGATGACGCAGTCAGCGGCCCTTGGGGACAGTGTGTCTTACCTCAAGAACCGCTCGGCGCTGACCGTCTATCAGGCGCTGGTGTTTCGACTGGTCCGGCAGGAACGGGACACTTGGGGTCACTTGGCCCAACCGGGTTGCCGCGCTGATGGAGGCGGAATGGCCGCGGAGGTGGATCGGTAAACCGGAGCGCCGTTGACGATAGGGACCACGATCCTGCAGGGATGCTGCAAGCCCACTGTGCACGATCGCCAAACGAATGATCTCGGGGCTCTTCTTGAAGTACCGCGACGGCGGCCCTGCGTCAGGTCAGACGACCTGTCGAGGGTCCGAGCCGCCTGAGATTAGCTTCTTTCTTGCGGGGCCACCCCCAAGGCATGCGCGACTTGCAGCTTGTTTCCTATGGCCGCACCGGCACTTTCACGGGCGGAATGCAACGTGGACACGACCGGACATGGGCGGGTCCACGCCCGGACGCATCGTGGTCGCATGGCCGAATTGCATCAGCCCAGAATGGTTTTTACCGCCCGCGCGGTCGCCGCAACAACGGTGTCGGCCTCGGCTTTGGTCAGGCAAAAAGGCGGCGCGAAGCCCAAGATGTCGCCTTGTGGCATCGCGCGAGCAATGACCTTGTCCTGCGACATAAGCGCCGCCGAGACCTGCGGCCCGATCTTCTTTGCCGGATCGAAAAAGCGGCGCGAACCACGATTTTCGACGAACTCCACCGCGCAAAGCATCCCATCGCCACGCACGTCGCCGACATGGGCGTGCCCGGACAGCGCGTCGGACATCGCGGCCTTGAAGTAGGTCCCGACCTCGCCCGCGTTTGCCACCAGCCCCAGATCGTCGATCAGATTGAGGTTTGCTACCCCAGCCGCCGCGCAGATCGGATGCGCGGAATAGGTCCAGCCGTGGCCGATCGGGCCGTTTTCGTCGGTGCCCTGCTCCAGCACTTTCCAGACGCGATCCGAAATGATCGACCCGGAAAGTGGCGCATAGGCCGAGGTCAACCCCTTGGCGATGGTAATGAAATCAGCCTCGATGCCATAGTGGTCAGAGCCGAACATACTGCCAAGCCTGCCAAAACCGGTCACGACCTCGTCGGCGATCAGCAAGATGTCGTGCTTGCGCAACACCTCCTGGATCGCCGCCCAGTATCCGGCCGGAGGCGGCACGATGCCACCGGTACCCAGCACCGGTTCGCCGATGAAGGCCGCGATCGTATCGGCGCCTTCACGGGCAATCAGCGCCTCAAGCTCGGCCGCACAATGGGCCGAGAACTCGGCTTCCGTTTGGCCAAGGTCGGCGCGGCGGAAATAATACGGCGCTTCGGTGTGGACAACCTGTGAGAGTGGCAGGTCGAATTTCTTGTGGAACAGATCCAGCCCGGTCAGCGAGCCGGTCATCAGGCCCGAGCCGTGATAACCGCGCCAACGCGAGATGATCTTCTTCTTCTCGGGCCGCCCAAGGATGTTATTGTAGTACCAGACCAATTTGACATTCGTCTCATTCGCATCCGAGCCACTCAGACCGAAATAGACCTTCGACATGTTCGCCGGTGCCCTGTCGATGATCATCTTGGCCAGCGTGATCGACGCCTCGGTGCCGTGGCCGACATAGGAATGGTAATAGGCCAGTTCTTTTGCCTGGGCCGCAATTGCATCCGCGATTTCAGGGCGCCCGTAGCCCGCGTTCACACAGTAAAGCCCGGCGAAGGCGTCAAGAAAGCGATTGCCGTCCCGATCCTCAATGTGAACGCCCGAGGCGGTGCGGATCACACGGGAAGGGCTTTCGCCACGCGCGTGCTGGGCAAGATGGGTGGAGGGATGAAAGAAGTTCTCGCGGTCCCACTGGTCAAGTTGATCGTTCAGCATTTCTTTGGCCTTTCGTTCACGCCCAATCGCGGCAGACGTATTTGATGGTGGTGAATTCTTCCATGCCCAGCCGCGCCCCTTCGCGGCCAAGCCCGGATTGCTTGGTGCCGCCAAACGGGATCGGCGCGCCGGTGACTTTGGTTCGGTTGACCGCGACCATCCCGAACTGAAGCGACCGGGTCAGCCGGTAAATCCGGCGGGGATCTTGCGTATGAACGTAAGCCATCAGCCCGTATTGCGTGGCGTTGGCCCGCGCGACCGCCTCTTCTTCCACATCAAACGGCAGAAGGGCCGCAACCGGGCCGAATGTCTCTTCTGACAGAATTAGGGCACCGTCCGGCACATCGATCAGAACGGTCGGCTCATAGAACAGCGGTCCCAGCGCATGGCGTTTGCCGCCACATGCCAACTTGGCCCCTCTTGCCAGCGCATCGGCCACATGGTCCTCTTGTTTCTGCACGGCTTTCTCGTTCATCAGCGGCCCGATGTCGCGGTCTTCCATCCCCGGCCCGATACTCAGCGCCAAAGTCGCCTTGGTGAATTTCGCGCAAAACGCGTCATAGACCGGACGTTCGATCATGATCCGGTTCGCCCCCAGGCAATCTTGCCCCGAGGTGGCGAACTTAGCCTTCATCGTCTCGGCGACAGCCGCGTCAAGATCCGCATCGGCGAAGACCAGCACCGGCGCGTGGCCGCCCAGTTCCAGCACCAGCCGCTTTATCGTATCCGCCGACTGCCTGTACAAAAGCCGCCCGACCTCGGTTGACCCGGTAAACGACAAGGCCCGAACCCGAACGTCCTTGGTCCAGGGACCCACGACAACCGGCGCATGTCCGGTCACGACGTTGAAGACACCCGCGGGGATGCCTGCCCGCTCGGCAAGCTCTGCCAGCGCCAACGCTGAAAGCGGGGTCTCTGCCGAGGGGTGGCAGACCACGGTGCAGCCCGCGGCCATCGCCGCCGCTGCCTTGCGCGTCAGCATTGCCGAAGGAAAATTCCATGGCGTGATCAGGGCTGCAACCCCAACCGGTTCACGCCATATCTCAACCTCGGCGTCGGCCAGATGGCTGGTTACCCCCTCGATATTCGGGCGTTTCGCTTCTTCGGAATAAAATTCGACAAAGGCGGCGCCGTAGTCGATTTCTCCGCGCGCCTCAGACAGAGGCTTGCCCTGTTCGGCAACCATGATCCGGGCAAGGTCCTCGCGATGGCCGACAATGAGGTTGAACCAGCGCCGCAAGATCGCCGACCGGTCTTGCGGCAAAAGGCCGGACCACTGCGCAAAAGCCGCATCTGCCGCGTCGACCGACCTGGCGGATTCGACCTCTGACAGGCTTGCCACCTCGCCGATGGTCTTGCCCGTGGCCGGATCAGTCACGATGATCACCTCGCCCGAGGCGGTGCCTGTCCATTTGCCGCCGATATAGGCGAAACTGCGAAACAGCTTCTTGTCGTCAATGGCGATAGAAGTCGGGATCAAGTTGTCCAACATCTGGTCCTCCGCGTCGGTTCATGGATCAGGTATCGCAGGTCCGCGCAGGGGATTTGACCAAAGTTGCGGACCGGGCCAGAGGATTCCTCTGCCTTGGCCCGGCATCGCAGCCCGGACTGTCAGTTGCCCAGCAAAAGCTCGATCGGCGGTACTGCCGGGCCTTTGACGTGCTTGGTGACGACATAGGTGAAATAGCGAGCCAACCCGATCCGCGCATCCAGCATCGCGTCGACCAGCCGCTGATAAGCGTCGATGTCGCGGGTCACGATGTGCAGCAGATAGTCAAATCCGCCGCCAAGCGCCCAGCAGGCCACGACCTCGTCGTAGCGCGTCATCGCATCCTCGAAGGCACGAAAGCTCTGCGCGGTGTGATCGGCAAGTTCGGCGGCGAGGAAAACGGTCACATGGGGCCCAAGCATTTTAAGCGAGATCTCGGCCCGGTAGCCGTCAATCAGCCCGGCCTTTTCCAGCTTCTTCAGCCGTTCCCAACAGGGTGTCGGCGACAGGCCAATCCGTGCGGCCAGCGCCGCCTTGGTGATCCGGCCCTCGGTCGCCAGAACGCGCAAGATGGCTATGTCGCGATCATCGAGTATCATGGTGCCAGCGCGCACTTGTTCCATGCGTTCGCGGCCATAGCATCCGGCCCTCCCGCACGCGCCACGCAGGCGCTTGCGTCTGGATATTCCCGCGCTGCTGTCATGCTGTGATGCTCGTGCCTGCCGTGCCGAACCGGGCTCGGACATGGGTGGCGATGGCGGTGTCCTGCACGCCCGTTCCGGTCAGGTCGGCAATGGTAATATCATCGGGCGATGTGCGGCCCGGCCTTAAGCCTGCGATAACTTCGCCCAATTCGGCAGGCGTGCCCTTGTGCCAGAGACCTGCGGCAAGCGCCGATCGAAGCTCGCCTAGCATCTCGCATTGGCTGACCCGATCACAGACATAGGCGTCGGCGCAGGCCAACGCCTTTGGGTCAACCTCATTCTTGCCGTCCTGATCCGATCCCATCGCGGTGATGTGCAGTCCGGGGTGCAGCCATTCGGCTTTCAGCACTGGCTCGCGCGCCGGGGTCGTAGTCACCACAAGCTGGCTTTCGGCCACCAGACGTTCTGCCTCCGCGACGGCGTCGACGGGGATGCCAAGTGACGTTTGCAGATCGGCGGCGCAGGCGCGGGCCTTGCCCATGTCACGCCCGTAGACCAGCGCCCGCCCAAAGGGGCGGACCAGGTGGGCGGCTTCCATCTGCAATCTGGCCTGGACCCCCGTTCCGATAACACCGGCGGTCGTGACCCTTTGCGGCGCGAGATGGCGCGCGGCGACTGCCCCGGCTGCTGCCGTGCGAATGTCTGTCAGATATCCGTTGTCGAGATACAGCGCCTCGACCAGACCGGTCTTGGCCGAAAACAGGATCATCAGGCCGTTCAGACTTGGCAGGCTAAGTTTCGGATTGTCGAAAAATCCGGGGCTGACCTTGATCGCAAAGCCGTCAAAACCGGGGACAAAGGCCGTTTTCACGTCGACCTCGCCATTCGCCTCAGGCAGATGCATCGACAGGACTGGCGGCATCACCACGCCACCCTTTGCCAAAACCACAAAGGCCCGCTCGATCAC
>JBBKVJ010000417.1:0-8481 GCA_037968375.1 Paracoccaceae bacterium
GCCCCAGCGTTTGCGTAAAGCGTCTCGCAACTGACCACTGACGGCACTGCCTTCGCAGAGGTCGGGCATCTGGTCGCGCCGCATATGGCCCGTCTCGAGTGCGACATCCGACCAGTCCCGCCCCGCGACATCCAACCACGATGTCCCCGCACTATCCGACATCTCAGCCATGTATTCGCCGGTCAGCCAGAGCCGCAGATAATCTTTGGGCAATAGCACCTTCGTGATCCGCGAGAATACCTCGGGTTCGTGCTTTTCGAGCCAAAGCAGCTTCGGCGCGGTGAACCCGGGAAAAACAATGTTGCCGGTGATGTCGCGCATCTGCGGCTGTGCATCCAGCCAGGCAGCCTCCGCCGAGGCGCGGGTGTCGTTCCAAAGAATGCAGGGCCGCAGCACCGTCCCGTCCTCACCGACAAGCGTCGCACCATGCATCTGGCCGCTCAGCCCGATGCCGCGAAGATCGCCTACCGCCGACGGGTGTTTGGCGGCCAGGCTGTCGAGCGCCCACTCGCAGGCGGCGATCCAGTCAGCGGGGTCCTGTTCGGACCAACCGTGATGTGGGTGGGGGTTGGGGTAATGCTGTTCGACTGAGGCTATGACGCGGCCGTCAGCGTCCGTAAGCAGAGCTTTCAGGCCCGACGTGCCGAGGTCCAAGCCCAGATACATCCCGCGATTCCTTGCAAATGGCTTTGGGACCTACCTGCCGGCGATGCCGCCGGTCAACCCTCGCCAGGAAAGAGCTGGTTCATCGTCATCGACGGCTGATCACATCCCGCCTCGCCAACGATCCGCGCCGGGATACCTGCCACCGTCTTGCATGGCGGCACTTCGGTGAGAACGACCGATCCAGCCGCGATCCGGCTGCAATGGCCAATCTTGATGTTCCCCAGAATCTTGGCGCCTGCGCCAATCAGAACGCCGTCACCGATTTTCGGATGCCGGTCGTCGTCTTCCTTGCCAGTACCGCCCAAAGTGACCGAATGCAGCATCGAGACATTGTCACCCACAACCGCTGTTTCGCCGATGACGATGGAATGCGCATGGTCGATCATGATACCCTTGCCGATCCGCGCAGCAGGGTGGATGTCGACCCCATACTGCTCGGAAATCCGCATCTGCAGGAAATACGCCAGATCGCGGCGCCCCTCGGTCCACAGCCAATGGGCCACGCGATAAGCTTGAACCGCCTGGAACCCCTTGAAGAAAAGCAGCGGCTGCAGAAACCGTTGGCAAGCCGGGTCACGGTCATAGACCGCCACGATATCTGCGCGCGCTGCCTGACCTAACGAGACATCCTCGGCATATGCCTGCTCGGCGATTTCGCTAAGCAACTGCTCACCCATTTCGCCCGACGAAAGCTTGAGCGCAATGCGATAGCTCAACGCCCGCTCAAGCGTGGGATGGTGCAGAATGCTGGAATGGACGAGCCCGCCAAGAAGCGGCTCGTCGCGCACGGCTGCCTCGGCCTCATCGGTGATTCGGGTCCAGACCGGATCAAGGCTTGCCAGATGCGTTTGGGTTCTTGCCATAGTCAGGGCCTCCATTCTGGAACCATTTTATACCAGATAGGAGGTGTCTGCCACGGTCAAAAGGGCTGGCACGCCGCCTTCTTGGCGAACCGCTCAGGCCCGCGACAGTTCGCGATGCCGGACGAGACCATCCAGAACAACGCCCAGGCAGGCAAGATAATCGTTGTCCGACAGCTGCTTCGCCTCGGCCAGACTGTGTCCTCGCGCCGCCGCTTCCAAGGTGCCATTGCCCCAGATCGGATGAGATTTTCCGATATGTTTTCGATATCTGTCGGCTGCATCCGCCTGCCAGATCAGTCGCGCGATCGCGGCCCTGCGTTCTGACAGTGCGAACACCATCAGCGCCCGCGCCGCAACCGATAGATCCGATGGCGCAAGAGGCCGCATCACGCAGGCCGCGGCAGGCCCAGCGCGGCGTAATGCACGGCAAATCTGATAACGCCGCCGCCGGAAAAACTGCCGCCCTCGGCGGTCAGCAGCAGTCCAGTCGCTGCATAATAAGTCAGCGGCGATCCGGTCAGACCGCGCAACCATGACCCTTCGGACGAACCGATGCTGCTGCCGTAGCGGTCGTCCGAACCAGTCACCCCCAAACGCCAGGAGGTTTGCGTTCCGGCAATGTTGGACATCACCCGCCCGGTGATCCCGAAGACCACGGTATTGGCAGGCAATTCCGCTACGGTTGTAGAACTGGCGCCGGCAACGACGGCATGATCGAACTCGCGCACGGAAAATGACATCGAAGCGCCGCCCGGCGTCACCGCAACCGCATCCTCCGCCCAGACACTGCCGTCGTGCAAAAGTGTTTTGGCCTCGGACGAAACAAAGGCCCGCCAGCCGCCGCGCGGCGTCAGAAACACCCAGCCGCCATTCTGCCAGGCCGCAACCTGACCGCCCTTGCCCGACCAGGCATTCACCGCTCCGGCCGGGACAAGATAGGTGTCCCCCTCCTGGGCCACGACCGGAGGGGTCGTCGTCGTCCGCGACAGCGCAGTCATCTGCACCACCGCGTCCAGACGGCCCAGCGCCTCGTTCACGGTCACATGTTTCTGCGCCTGAGACGGCGCCAGAAGTGGTAGGGATAGCTTCGCTGTATCAGTCATTTACTGTGATCCTTGCTTGTGGTCCGCGACCGTAGGTCTGCGAAAGCTGTGCAACGTCGATGGTGAAACCCGGGCTGATCCCATCGGCACTCTGAGACGCTGATTGATAAGTCCAGTTCGGCTCGGTGACTGACACTTCGCGGATAAGCATGCCGTTCTGAACAACCCGAACCTGATATTGCTCGGACGCCTCACCCAGCGGCACCTCGGTAGAGGCCCAATTGTCGCCATCGATCCTGGTGCGGCGCACCCAATGTGTCTGGATATCGCCATTCGACTTCCGGTCAGCGCGCAGTTGGGCTGGCGAATAGGGTCTGAGGCCGATGCCATCAAACGCCTCTACCAGATGCGTGTAGGACGGATCGACATAGCTCCGCTTTGCCGGACCGACGCGGTAGTGACGTGCCAGTTCGCGGGCGGAAATCGGCAGATCAATCTGCCCCAAAGCGCCATTGATCAGAACGAATGTGCTGCCCACGGGCCAATCGGCGGGCATCACCCCATCTGTGCCAAGCTGCCCGCGTAGCCGCATCGACAGTTCATAGACCCCCGGCGAAACCAGAACCGCATCGCGAAACTGCAATAGCTCCCAGTTGGCCGGTGTGCCGTCCCCAATCGCAGCAAGGTTGGCACCCGCCAGCAGCGCCACTTCGGTAACCGATGAAAGTGTCCCCGATCCGACCTCGACGCGCAACGCCGCGCCCCGATCCCAAACCCCGGGCCCGGCTTCGCTCAGCACGTTTTCCGTGGTCCCGATCGTTGCGGATTGCCCGATCAGCCGGTTCAACTGGTATCCCGCATCCTCGACCGATGAGGAATAAAGCGCGACGCTCCCCGGCCAGGGTTTGGCACTGACTGCCAGATGCGGCGCATGCGCTGCCTCTGTCCCGGTAAGCAAGGGCAAGTCCAGAAAAACCGGATAGACCGGCAGCGGCGGCGCAAACGGCCTGACCGCAGTCGTCGTCTCGACACTGTCGCTCGGCACCATCGTGTCGGGTTCGATGCGCACGCCCTCGATCAGGCTCGCGCCCGCTTGCTCGACACGGTCGATCCGATACAGCGTGCTGGTCTCGCCCGCCTCCAGCCGCACGATATCGCCCGCGCCGGTTTCCAGCCTGGACGGCGGCAGCGAAAACCGCACGACATCGCGCGCCACACGCGAGTCCGCCAGCCAGCGCTCCACGATCGCCCGCCCCTCGGAGCCGGTCAGAGCCAGCGGCAATTCGGATTGCGAAACCGAATAGGTCCGCTCGTCCGGAAAAATAGCTTCCGCCGCGCGCGCCTCATAGTCACCATCGGCTTCGACATGCGTCAACCGCACCCGCCCGGCCACCTCGGCCGCAGGTGCCCGTGTCGTCGCGATCGAGCTATCTTGCTCTCCGGTCAATGCCAGGTCGTCCAGCGTCAGGACCCGATCGGCCCGACTGCGTCGGTTGCGGAAGATCAGAGTTCCGTCGCGCTCGATCGCCTCGAACCCATAGGCCAACATCAGCGGTTGCAGCACTGCCCTGGCCGCTTCGACATCCGAGACCGAATAACCTCGCACCAGTCCGTAAAGCTGCGAGACATCGACATCCGTCACACCCGACCGGGCACAGACCTCCGCCACGACCGAGGCCAGCGCCTGTGCGCTGACGCGCCCGGTCAACAAATGCCCGCGATGGTAATTCGCCGCATCGCTCCACAGGTCCGTCAAGCCAGGAAACTGCGGGAACGGACGCGCATCCCAGGCCCAGGCATGCGCGCGGCCCATGTCGATCATCGCGCCGCCATATAGCTCCGAGACGGGATTGGTATCCGGGTCGGACCAATATCCAACGATTGCGCGGTAATACTGCGATTGAATCAGATCGTCGCGCGCGCCTGAGGATTTGTAGGGCAGCGCCGATTCCGAGGACAAGGCATCCAGAAACTTGTTCGGTTCGTTGGTGCCTTTGTCCAGCGCCGCGCAGCCAAATTCGGTGAACCAGATCGGCTTGGACTGTGGCACCCAGGCGGTCTGCGCCGCCTGTCTGACACCGCCGATCCGCTGGTGATGCGCGTTCAGCCACCAGTTGCGAATATCCTTGGTCCGATAGACCCAAGGCTCGTCATAGGCGCCGTCACTGATCGGACTGCGGATCTGCGCCGCACGCTCCTCCGACGAGGCGTAATACCAATCATATCCCTCGCCGCCTTCGATATTGGCCTGAAGGTAATCCAGTGCATAGATAGACCCCCGATCGGCATCGGCATGATCAACGCCATCGCGCCAGTCCGAGACCGGCATGTAGTTGTCGATCCCGACGAAGTCGATCGCCGGATCGGCCCACAGCGGATCGAGATGGTAGAACAGATCGCCCGAGCCATCCTGCGGCTGAAATCCGAAGTATTCCGTCCAGTCGGCGGCATAACCGATCTTGGTCGCCGGGCCGAGGATGGTCCGCACATCCGCCGCCAGATCGCGCAGCGCGTCCACGGCAGGAAAATTCCCTCCCGCACCCCGTATCTGCGTCAGGCCACGCATTTCCGACCCGATGCAAAAGGCATCCACCCCACCCGCCGCCACGCAAAGCCGCGCGTAGTGAAGGATCATCTTGCGATAGCCCCAGTCCGCTGGGCCAGTATAGGTCATCTTGCCGCCCGAAAAGGAAAAATGTCCGGGCTGGGCCGCTCCGAAAAACGCCGCGATCTCCGTCTCCGCCTCGGTCGTGCCGTCCGGCGATCCAAGCACCCCCGGCGCAAAGGATGTCGTGATCCGTCCACGCCACGGCAAAGCGGGCTGGCCCGGCAAACCGGAGTAGGGGTCAGTCAGGGAATTGCCCTGCAACTGCTCCATCAGGAGAAACGGATAGAATACCGCCTTCTGGCCGTTATCCCGCAGCGACTTCAGTGCCTCGATCACCGAGGCGTCGGCAGGCGTTCCGCCATAGATCGAATTGCCCTGAACCTTCGGGATGACCTCGGCCTGAGACCGGGATAAGCCAGCAACGCGCCACGGCATGCCCGCCCCATCTATTTGCTTTTGCTCGACTTTCGGCTTGATCTCGCACGAACCGCAACGCAGGTCGTCGCCAAACCACGATACAACCATCAACACCGATTTGCAGCGCGGCAGTTCCTCGCGCAGAATATTGGTCGAAACCGTGAAATCGGTGCCCCCCGTCGGCGCGTGAACGTTTGCGGTGCGGTTTTCGCCACGACGCTCGCTGTAATGAACCGGAGTTGTCGCCAGGATGTATTCGCCGGTGCCCGGGATCAGAGCGATCCCCTGCAGCAGATCTGCAAGCCCCGCAGCCGCGCCTTCGCCAGGCGCTGCCGGGCGCACCACCTCAAAGGTCAATTGCGGCACCCGATTTCCGAACGGCGTCAGATCCATGTTTTCCAGAACGATATAGGCAATGCCGCGATAAGCGGGCGCGTTTTCCACCCCTTCCACTGCGGCAATCTTCGGGTCCTGCAACTGATCTTCGGTTCCGGTGTAGACCCGCATCTGGATTTCGTCCTGCGCGATCTCCACGCCATCTGCCCAGATTCGTCCCACCCGGCTGATCTCGCCTTCGCAAAGCGCCACCGCCATGCTCAGGCAATAGGAGTAGCTGGTCACCTCCGGCGCCTTCGGCGGGCCACCCTTGCCACCACCACCGGAGGTCGAGGATTTCTCCTCGAACCGGGTCACCCAGATGACCTGCCCCGCAACCCGCGTCCGACCCCAGATTTGCGCCACCGGCGCACCTTCGCTGGCGCCCATCAGACGGAACCGCTCGACCCGGCCGGTCTCGACCGCAGCCGATCCCGATCCCAGCAAACGCTGGTCGATCACCCGACCGATGGTCGCCCCCACCGCACGCCCGATGACAGCCGCCGACAGGCCCAGAACGCTGCCCCCAAAACTGCCGCCAATCGCGGCACCAACCGCAGAAAGAACAATCGTCGCCATCAGCAGGTCTCCTCGGGAAAGGCAAAACGGGCCACGATCCGGCGCGCCCAGGGCGCCGACGACGGGCTTACGACCACGCCGTGCCCCGAATAGGCATGAATGAAACCGGCCGCGTCACCCGCCGCCGATGCGATGCCGAGGTGCTTGGCCACCGATCCGTCTCGCATCCGAAACAAGATCACGTTGCCGGGTTCCGGCATCCGCCCCTCGCACGGCACCAGATGCCGCAATGCGGCCTGCCACAAATCCTCTTGCAGAGCGGGCTCGGACCAATCTTGCGTATAAGCCGGGGCGATTTCCGGCTCGGAGCCGTACAGCGCCCGCCAGACCCCCCGGATCAATCCCAGACAATCCGCGCCCGCGCCCTTGGCCGAGGCCTGATGTCGGTAGGGCGTACCGATCCAGGTATGCGCCTCGGCAACGGCGCGCTCTGCGATGGCGGTCATCCGCGCACCTTGAGGCTCGCGCCGGTATTTTCGCCCGACCGGACCGGATAGGTCATCAGCCAATCCTCGCCCGGGATATCGGGAAAGCCTCGAAAGTTGAGAAAATTCTGGAATTTCAGGCGGCAGGTCTCGGCAGTCTTGTCGCACCCCGCCTCGATCCGCACCAGATCACCCGGCACGACGGGCAGCGCAATCGCCTCCCAGAGGTCAACCTGCCGCGCCAGCCCGGTTGCCCGGTCATTCTTGACGATCCCGATCAGCCCTTCGGCCTGCCCCGAAAGCACCCGCAGCGTCCCACGCTCAAACCAGCGATCGTCGAAACCCGCCACATTCGCAAATCGAAACACCCGGCCTGCCGAGATGTCCTCGACAGGCCGGTCCAATGCATAGCCTGGCAAGCCCAGGTTGAACCGGCAAAGTTCATCCCCCAGCACCGCCGCGCATTGTTTCTGGTAAATGCGCCCCTGCGGCTGGTTCAGCGCCTCGGTCAATCCGCGCAGCTCGGCCTGGAACGCACCGCCTTCGCGCATCACCTCGCCGACCGAACCGCGGAATTGCAGCAGCCGATCCTCGACCCGCGCCCAATTCACCAGCCAGGCGCGTACCTCCGCGCCGTCATAACGACCGGCCAGGATATCCGCCTCGGTCAGGCTCGCATCCGACAGAACGCCCAGCGCCTCGGTATTGTCGACGGCCAGACCCGTGGTCTGCTGCAATGCCTTGGCGCTCAGCCCGGTATCAGCACGAAACGCGATCCCGTCGAACGCCAGATCGGTATCGTGATCGGTGAACCCCATCACCAGCCCGTCCGAGCGCACCAGTGCCCAGCATCGGCACACCGTTGTCGCAACCGATGCAAGATGCGCGGCAAATTGCTCTGAAAGCGGCATCAGACTCGTACCTCCACAATCGGAACTGTCGGCACTTCACCGGCCTGAAAGCTGGCGACCGAGGTCTGGATCCGATCGGTGTCAAAGCGCACCGGGACGTCGAATTCAAACCCCGCCGTCACTTCAAGCGATTGATCCGGGGGCAGTGCGAATGTCAGGGTGCCGACCGTGTAATCCACCGTAAAGTGAACGGTCTCGACCAATTGGTCGCCCTGCACGCCCGCTTTGACCGTCCCCTGTACCGGCTTCAGAAGCGGCCGCTCATAGCTCTGCAAGCCCGAGCGATACGTCTTCACCAGCTGGAACGTGGTGGTGACGCCGTCCCCGGTCCCGATCAACTGATCGCGATATTCAACCGGACGCGACGCCGCGCCCGACTTGTAGTCGGCCCAGTCCTTCCAGCGGAACCCGAACAGCTGCCCGCGCCGCGCTTCGAAAAACGCGATCAGCGCCTCGACATCGTCCAGACTGCGCAACCCGACGCCCGCATCATAGCGGCGCCGCGAATGCAGCCAGGGCGTGTTGCGCTCTTCATAACCGTTGGCCAGCGTCACCACCTCGGTGCGCCGCTCCGGCCCGCCAACCGAGCCAAAG
>JBBKVJ010000418.1:0-5680 GCA_037968375.1 Paracoccaceae bacterium
CGGGCTGTCGCCCGGGGAAGGGCCTCAGCCGAGGTCACGGAAAGCCTTTTGCAGCGGCCGGGCCCAGAACGCCTGGGACTGCAGGACGGCAAGAAAACGGTCGGCGGCGCGGCCTTCGCCGAAGCCCGCGTGGCGCGGGTGGCGCTGGCCCCATTCAGTGGCGAGAAATGCGGCGATGGCGTCGGTGTCGGCGGCATTGGCATAATGCACCGAGGGTGCGCTGGCGCGGTTGGTCTGGCGGGTGCCGATGTCGAGGGACGGCAGGCCAAGCCAGGGCGCCTCGCGCACGCCCGCCGAGGAATTGCCGACCATGACGGCGGCGTTGCGCATCAGTTCGGAGAAATGCGCGAAGCGCATCGAGGGGATGCGGCGAAAGCGGGCTTCGGGCAGGCGGTCGATGATCTGGAAGATTGCCTCGGCGCCGGGGTCATTATTGGGCAGGATGGTGACGAAATTTTTGCCCGACGCTTCCAGCGCCCCGAAAAAGGCGGCGGCCTGGGCGGCCGTTGTCGCCTGTTCCGAGGTAACCGGATGGAAGGTGGCGATGCCGTAGCTGTCGAACGGGATCGCGTAATGCGCCCTGACCTCGGCCAGCGTCACGGCCGAGGGGGCGCCGTGGGCATCCAGTTCGGGCGAGCCGATGACATGGATCGCGCCCTGGTCTTCGCCCATCGCCAGGACGCGCGCTTTCGCCGCCTCGGACGAGACGAAATGGTGGGTGGCGAGCTTGGTGTTGCAGTGGCGGAAGACCTCGTCGATCGTGCCCGAAACCTCGCCGCCTTCGATATGGGCGGAGCGCACGTAGTTGGTGGCGGCGACGAGGGAGGCTGCCAGTGCCTCGACCCGGTCGCCGTGCATCACCACCAGATCGGGGCGATGTTCGGCGAGGAAATCGGAGAAGCCGAGCACGGTTTTCGCCAGCACCATGTCCTGCGGATCGCCGGCGCGCTGGTTGAGGTATTCGAAAACCTCGACCCCGGACACCCGGTGCACCTCGATCTTGGTCAGGCCATAGCGATCCTGCAGATGCATGCCGGTGACCCAGAACCCGACGCGAAAGCCTGCGTCGCGGGCGGCGGTGGCCAGCGGTTCCAGCTTGCCGAAATCGGCGCGGGTGCCGGTGACGAAGAGGAGGGATCGGGTCATGCGGTGGAATGGTCCCCTGCGGTTGATCGGGGGATAGACGGAAATCTGCGTGGCGGCAACAATACGCCTGTTTGCATTGCCGCGCCGAAATCACGACGGTATGAGGCACAGTATCAAAAGGGGGCTGACCGGCGTAATGACTGCAATCAACTGCATCTGCATCAATTACGGGACGCTTTATGGCCCGGAATACGTCAACCGCCTTCGGGCAGGTCTTGCCCGCAACAGCCGGTACGACCTGCGGTTCTTCTGCATGACCGATGATCCCACGGGAATTGATGCCGGTACCGAGTTGCTGTCGCTGCCGCGCGAGCCTTTCGCCGAGCGGATGGAAAAGGCGATGAAGACCGCGCAAAAGCAGGGACGGCTGAAGAAGATCAGCTTGTTCCGCCCCGATCTCATCACCGATCTCGAGGGGCCGCTGCTGGCGTTCGATCTGGACGTCGCCATCGTGGGGTCAATCGATGATCTGCGCGATTTCGCGCCCGGAAAAGTTTGCATGCGGCGGGAATGGCGGTCGTCACGTCGTGCACCATCGCTTGGTCACGGTTCGGTCGAGCGAATCGATCCGAAACTGCATTCCTATCTTTACGAGTTCATGGCGCGGGAGCCGGAGGCAGCGGTGGCCCTGGGAGGTGGATCAGAGCAGACCTATACCTCTGCGAGTGCGGCGCGCGCCGGCGATTTCGCAGCGTTTCCGGATGACTGGATCGTGTCGTTCAAATACGAGTGTCGGCCACCGCGTCCGCTGAACCTGATACGCGCGCCCCGCCAGCCGCCCAAGGCGCGTGTGGTTTGTTTTCATGGTCGTCCAAAGATGCCGGAGGCGGTTCAAGGTTATCGCGCCGGTCTGTTTCAGTCGACGCGGCCATGCGGATGGCTGCGAGATGCCTGGTTGGGAGAGGCGACATGAACGAGAAAGATCCGCTGAAAGGCCTGCCGGTCTGGCTAATCAACCTGCCGCGTGCCAGCGCGCGGCGGGAGAAGATGGAAGCGCAGCTTGCCGCGCTTGGCTTGCCTTATACGCTCTTTGCAGGTGTGGACGGCAGGGCTGAGGAAGCGCGGCTTCTGGCCAATACCGATGTGCCAGCGTTCGAGCGCAATATGGGACGCAAGATTTTGATTGGCGGCATCGGCTGTTACCATTCGCACTTGGGCGTCTGGGAGGCGTTCTTAGAAACCGACGCGCCCACTGCGCTTGTGCTGGAAGACGACGTGGTCTTCCACGACGATTTTCTGGAGGCGGTGCGGCTGGCACTGCGGGCGCGCGCGCATTGGGATTTCCTGAAACTGAACCGGATCCGCGCCAAGCTGCCGGTGTCGCAGGGGCGGATCGGGCCGTATCGGTTGAACGCCTATATCGGGCCGAACACCGGAACCGGCGCCTACCTGATCAAGCGCGAGACGGCGGCCAGGCTGCTGCCCGCGATGCGGCGGGTGACGCGCGCCACCGATCACGAAATCAACCGGTTCTTCGTGCACGATTTCCGGCTGCGCGGGCTTGAGCCGTTCCCGAGCCATGTGGATGACGGCAATGAAAGCCTGATCACCGGGACAGGGTTCGCTGATGTCGAAAAGCATCGCGGTCTGGAGCGGTTGCCGCATTACCGGCTGAAGGCGGCGAACTATGTTCGCAGAGCATGGTGGCTGCTGCGACGGGGCGAACTTCTCCCGAGGCGTTCCGAGGTTGCAATAGAAGCTCCGGTCGTCAGGGAGAAGTTGAAATGAAACACAGAAAGCAGCTTGTCGGTCCGTATCGTTCGGATGGTCGATTGATCGTGTCCTATCCGAAGTCGGGGCGTACCTGGCTGCGATTTGCGCTGACCGAACATGACATCGACGCCACGTTCACCCATGCCCGAAGCGGCACCAATCGGCGCGAGATTGGCCGGCCCGTTCCCGGCATACCTGCGGATCTGGTTGACCTGCCGCTGGTTTTCTTGCACCGCGATCCGATCGATACTGCGGTGTCGATGTTCTATCAGGTCACCCGCCGTGATCTCAGGCGTGGCAGCGGTCGCTACCTGCGGATGTACCTGCCCCTGCGCCTACGCGGTGCCCTGCCGCCCGACGAGATCGACCGTTTCGTGCTCGACCCGCTGTACGGGGTGGAAAAGGCCTGCGCGTTCAATCGCACCTGGCTGGATCATCTGGCGGGGCGCGACGACTGCCTGGTGCTGAACTATGAGGCCATGCGCGCCGATCCGGCCCCGGGGTTTCAACGGTTGCTGGATTTCCTGGGGGAAACCGGTGCCACGGGTGCCGAGCTTGCCGCCGCTTCGAACTTTGAGAAGATGCGGCGCGTCGAGCGCAACGATGCGCCGTCGGCTGTGTTGCGGATGCGCGTTCCGCGCGATCCGCAAAGTGCCAAAGTGCGTAAAGGTAAGGTGGGGGGCTATGTCGACGAACTAACGCCCGAGACGATTGAAGCCTGCGAAGCAATCGTTGCGTCGTATGGGTTCGAGATTGGGGACCGGTGACATCTGTGGCTGGGGCGCGAATTCGGTAACGGTGCGGCTGGGGTCATGTCAGATCACTCCATTTCAACTGCTGGTTACGCGTCACCGCCCGCACCAGCCTTCTCCCCACAACCTTGTCGAACTCATACCCCGCGATCTCGCCCGAGCCTGGCCGCCGCGCCCAGATGTCGGCCTCGGCGATCACATGACCTTCGGCCAGATCGCGGTCGGCGACAACCGAGGCGCGGGCGAAGCGGTAGACATCTTCCTCGGGGCCGGTGCGTTCCTTGGGGTTGTGGAGCGCGGTCCAGATTTCGCGGCTGCGGTCGATCAGAAAGCGCAACTCGGCAGGGTCCATCGAGTTGATGATGTCGGGGCCCTTGCGGTAGCGGCTGTCGGTGTAGTGACGCTCGAGGATGCACGCGCCAAGGGCAACCGAAGCCAGCGCCATTTCGGGGCCGATGGAATGGTCGGAGAAGCCGACGGTGGCGTTCGGGAAGGCTTTTTGCAGCTCGGTGACGCCCTGCAGCGAGACGATCTCGGGCGGCGAGGGATAGAGGTTGGTGCATTCCAGCAGGGCATAGTCGATGCCGGCGTTGTCTAGGATCGCCACCGAGGCGCGGATCGTCTCGATGGTCTGCATGCCGGTCGACATGATGACGGGTTTGCCCTTGGCCGCGATATGGCGGATCAGCGGCAGGTTGTCAGCCTCGCCCGAGCCGATCTTGTAGGCGGGCACATCGAGGGATTCCAGAAAATCGGCGGCGGCGCGGGAAAACGGTGTCGAGATCCAGATCATCCCGAGGCTTTCGGTATAAAGCTTCAGCGCGATCTCGTCGTCGGGACCAAGCGCGCAACGCTCCATCACCTCCCAGATCGAGACATCGGCGTTGGGCGGGAAGATCTGTTTCGCCTCTTCGGTCATCTCGTCTTCGACGATATGGGTCTGGTGCTTGATCATCTCGCAGCCAGCACCTGCAGCCAGCCGGACCATCTCTTTCGCCACGTCCAGCGAGCCGCCGTGGTTGATGCCGATCTCGGCGATTACCAGGGGCGGCTGGTCGGGGCCGATCTTGCGGTCAGCGATCTGCATGGGCGGGCTCCTTGGCATCGCGCCTACTGCCTACAATCCGCCGCCAGGGCTCGCAAGCCCCGGGGCTTGAACGGCGCCGCGCGGCGCGCGATGCTGGACGTCTTGCGACAGGAGGTTGCCGATGCCCTTCATCCGACTTTGCCTGACACTTGGCCTTCTGGCCCTCGCGGCTGGGTGCACCTCGCTGAGCGAGGAGCAATGCCGCGCCGGAGACTGGAGCCAGATTGGCGTTGCCGATGGCGCCGAGGGACGCGGCACCGACCGGATCGAGGCGCACCGGCGCGCCTGCGCCGAGGCCGGGATCACGCCCGACACCGAGGCCTGGATGCGCGGCCGCGAGCGCGGGCTGAGGCTGTATTGCACGCCCGCGAAAGCCTATACGGTGGCGCGCCGGGGCCGGTCGATCGCGCCGGGTTGCACCGGGGCCGAAGTGGCGCGGATGCAGCCCGCGATTGACCGGGGACGCAGCTACTGGCGGCTGGAGGTGCAGATCGACGATGTGCGCAGCGATATTCGCGGCCTCGAGCGCGAGGCGGGGCGATTGCGACCGGACGCGCCGGGGCGCAGGTCGCTTCTGGCGCGGCGGTCAATGCTGATCAGCCGGTTGGGCGTGCTGGAACTGCAGCAGCGGCGCTATGCGCGCTGGCCGTGACGGCTGAGGCGGGGTGGGCGTGACCGAGGTCGCGCGCGGCGGTTCACACGAATGTTGCCGGTGCTGGAAACTGGGTTTCGGTGATTGGCGCAACAGAGGGCAGCGGATGACCGCGGGCTGCCGCAGTGACGCCCCCTGGTCAGCGCTTTATGGTCACGCCAAACCCCACTTCAAACGTCTCGCCAACGTCACCATAGCGGCCCTCCGGCGTGACGGGCTGGTCAACCGCTTTCCCTCGGGCTTCGCCCTTGTTCCGGGCGGGTTCGCATTCCACGCGGCTCAGCGCTAGCCGAACCGCGCCGGAGACACCGCCGCGAGGTCCGCATCGGC
>JBBKVJ010000419.1:0-2665 GCA_037968375.1 Paracoccaceae bacterium
TCTGCACACGGGGCTTTTTGCGCCAGTCGGATTTCGTCCAGGCCTTGGTCATTGCAAATCTCCTTCGCCCTCTGCCGGGCGCCAACCCGCACAGCTTCAGATCGCCAACCTCAGATCGACAGCCTGATCCCCTGCGCCCCGCGCTCTCGATAGGGGGTCGTGCTGTAATGCGAGCGATAGCATTTCGAAAAATGCGACGGCGAGGCAAAACCGCAGGCCAGGGCCACGTTGATCACGCTCATATCGGTCTGCATCAGCAAGTTGCGCGCCTTTTGCAGCCGCAATTCCATATAATACCGCTTTGGCGAACGGTTCAGATAGCGCCGGAACAGCCGTTCCAGCTGCCGCGTCGACATGCCGACCTCTTCGGCCAGCACCGAGGGGCTTATCGGCTCTTCCAGATTGTGCTCCATCATCTGGATCACCTGGCTCAGCTTCGGATGCCTGACCCCGATCCGGGTCGGGATCGACAGCCGCGGCGTGTCCTGATCGGTGCGGATCGAGGAATAGATCAGCTGGTCGGCCACTGTCGAGGCCAGTTCCTCGCTGTAATCCGACGCGATGATCTTCAGCATCAGATCGATCGACGATGTGCCGCCCGCCGTCGTATAGCGGTTGCCGTCCATCACGAAGACCGATTTGGTCAGCGTCACATCCTCGAACTCTTCGGCAAAGCTGTCCTGGTTCTCCCAGTGGATCGTGGCCTTCTTGCCGGCCAGCAGTCCGGCCACCGCCAGCGCATGCGAGGCCGTGCACAGCCCGCCGATGGTGGTGCCGCGCCGCGCCTCGCGCCTGAGCCAGTTTACCAGCTTTTTCGTCGTCGCCCGCTGCACGTCGATGCCGCCGCAGACCAGGATGATATCCTCGCGGCTGACCTCGTCAAAATCCATGTCCAGCTTGAAGGCAGTGCCGTTCGAACAGGCTACCGTATCGCCGCCCTCACCGGCGACCTTCCAGGCATAAAGCGGCTTGCCCGACATCCGGTTGGCGATGCGCAGGCATTCGATGGCACAGGCAAAGCAGAGCATGGTGAAATTCGACAACAGCACAAAGACGAACTGCTTCGGCTTCTTGCCGGTGGCCGTCACGTCCACAAGGATTTCGCTGTCCAGCATTGCGGCCCGAGCCTCCCGCGCCTCAGGCCAAGCGAAATCAGGAATCGCGGACATGATCAAGGGGCGGTGACGGTTTGCGACCCTGTTTCGTCGCTTTTCGAAGCATCAAACCTGCCCGACAGGTGTTGGCAGCCCGTTTTCACGGGTCTATAAGCGCTCGGTTGGCGCCCGGCAGAGGGCGAAGGAGATTTGCAATGACCAAGGCCTGGACGAAATCTGACTGGCGCAAAAAGCCCCGTGTGCAGATGCCCGACTATACTGATTCCGCCGCTTTGCAGGCGGTCGAGGCCCGGCTGGCGAAATATCCGCCACTGGTCTTTGCGGGCGAGGCGCGGCGGTTGAAGCGGGCTTTGGGTGCCGCCTCGGAAGGCCGCGCCTTCCTGTTGCAGGGTGGCGATTGTGCGGAAAGCTTTGATGAGTTTTCGGCCGACCTCATTCGCGACACCTTCAAGGTGATGCTGCAGATGGCGGTGGTGCTGACCTACGGCGCCAAGGTGCCGGTGGTGAAGGTCGGCCGGATGGCGGGCCAGTTCGCCAAGCCGCGATCGGCGCCGACCGAAACCGTGGGCGGTGTCGAACTGCCGTCCTACCGTGGCGACATCGTCAACGGCTTCGACTTCACCCCCGAAGCACGGATGCCCGATCCGGCACGGATGCTGCAGGCCTACACCCAGGGTGCGGCGACGCTGAACCTGTTGCGCGCCTTCTCGTCGGGCGGTTTCGCCGATATTCACCGGGTGCATTCCTGGACCCTGGGCTTTTCCGAGGGCGACAAGGCGGAACGCTACCGCGAATTGTCGAACCGGATCTCGGACGCTCTGGATTTCATGACGGCTGCCGGGGTCAATGCCGACAGCAGCCATGATCTGGCCACCGTCGATTTCTACACCTCGCACGAAGCGCTGCTGCTGGAATACGAAGAGGCGCTGGCGCGGGTCGATTCGACCACCGGGATTCCGGTGGCGGGGTCGGGGCACATGATCTGGATCGGCGACCGCACCCGGCAACCGGATGGCGCGCATGTCGAGTTTGCACGCGGCGTGCAGAACCCGATCGGATTGAAATGCGGGCCGTCGCTGAGTGTGGATGATCTGAAGCTGCTGATCGCCCGGCTGAACCCCGACAACGAGGCGGGCCGGCTGACGCTGATCGCGCGGTTCGGCGCGGGCAAGGTCGGCGATCACCTGCCGAAACTGGTGCGCGCGGTCGAGGACGAAGGCGCCAAGGTTCTGTGGTGCTGCGATCCGATGCATGGCAACACGATCAAGTCGGCCACCGGCTACAAGACCCGGCCGTTCGAGAGCGTTCTGCGCGAGGTGCAGGAGTTCTTCGATATTCACAACGCCGAGGGCACGGTTCCGGGCGGGGTGCATTTCGAGATGACCGGCAAGGATGTGACCGAATGCACCGGCGGCGTGCGCGCGGTGACGGACGAGGATTTGTCGGACCGCTATCATACCGCCTGCGATCCGCGTTTGAACGCGTCTCAGGCGCTGGAACTGGCATTTCTGGTTGCCGAGCAATTGATCGGGCGGCGTGAGGTGCGACAA
>JBBKVJ010000420.1:0-4067 GCA_037968375.1 Paracoccaceae bacterium
GATATGGACACCGCTCGCGAATATCTGCGGCGCGGTGCGGGCATCGTGAGCCAGCAACAGCGCCTGGCCTTTGACACCGGTGCCGAGGGGGCGTGCAAACCCTGTGGAAAGAGTGGCCAGCCCCTCCCACCCGGTCGCATGGATCACCGCGCCCTGATCCGTGGCATCGGTGCTGACGACGATCTCGGCGCCTCCGGTCGCAAGCGCAACGGTCAGCGCGGCGCAGGCTTGCGCGGGGTGGATGCGGGCCGAGAGCGTGTCGTGAATGACGAGACCACTGGCCGTGACCGGGCAGAACGCGAAATTCGCCGCCTGTTCCACACGCCAGACGGCGGCGCCCCGCCATAGCTGTGCCGCGCCGTTTGCGCGGGTATTTGCCCGGTCGACGTCTGCGGGTTCTGCCAATGGCTGAAGCCGTCCAGTCTGCGCATAGCCCGGGTCATGCCCCGAGGCGGCGGCGACCCCGGCCCACCAGGCTTCGGCCATCAGCAGGCTGTCCAGCTGGAACTGCTTTTTCGGATTCCAGTTCTCCGGCACATGCGGCGCCAAGGCGCCGACGATGCCACCCGAGGCGCCCGCGCCTATTGCACGCGTTTCGATCAACCGCACGCGGGCACCACGCCGGAGGCAGACCCAGGCGGTCGCAAGACCGAAGATGCCGCCGCCGCGCACCGTGACGTCTGCCGTTGCCAAGCCTGCCGCCCTCCGCCATCGTCCGCCGCGCTTCGAAAGGGTCTTAGGGCAGATGGCGGATCGAGACCAGAACGGCGTGACGTGGCGGGATGGCGTGCCGGTCTCGGCGCGGTTCGACGATCCGTATTTCTCGCTCGACGACGGGCTGGCCGAGACGCGGCATGTGTTTCTGGCGGGCAATGGCCTGCCCGCGCGTTTTCGCCCCGGATTTCACATTGCCGAGTTGGGCTTCGGCACCGGGCTGAACATGCTGACCGCGCTGATCGCGTGGCAGGCGGCAGGGATCGCCGGGCCATTGCGCTACACCAGTTTCGAGGCGTTTCCGCTGAGCGCCATTCAGACCGAGACCGCGTTGGCTGCCTTTCCCGAGATGACCGCGGTCGCAGGGTCGCTTCTGGACACACTGCGAAAGGGCGCGCTGAGGGTCGAGACCGACAGCCTGTTGGCCGAAATAGTGGTTGGCGATGCGCGAGCCACGCTGCCGGTCTGGGTGGGGCAAGCCGATGCCTGGTTCCTCGACGGCTTTTCGCCCGCCAGAAACCCCGAGCTTTGGGGGGCGAAGTTGCTGGCCGAGGTCGCCCGCCACACCGCCCCCGGCGGCAGTTTCGCAACCTATACGGCGGCAGGCCATGTCCGGCGGGCATTGGCCGAGGCCGGGTTTGCAGTCACGCGGGTTCCGGGCTATGGCCGCAAGCGGCACATGAGCGTGGGGCGGCTGCAAAGATGACGGTTCAGGACACCCGCCTCGGCATCTGGCTGATGATCGCCACCACCTTCGTTTTCGCCATGCAGGACGGAATTTCGCGGCATCTGGCCGGCGAATACAACGTCTGGATGGTGGTGATGGTCCGCTACTGGTTCTTCGCCGCTTTCGTGGTGGCGCTGGCGGCGCGGAAACCCGGCGGTGTGCGTGCAGCGGCGGCGACATCGCAACCGCTGATCCAGATCGTGCGCGGGCTGCTGCTGGCGCTGGAGGTTGGCGTGATGGTGACCGGGTTCGTCCTTCTGGGCCTGGTTGAAAGCCATGCCGTCTTTACCTGTTATCCGCTGCTGGTCGCAGCCCTGTCCGGCCCGGTCCTGGGCGAAAAGGTCGGCTGGCGGCGCTGGGCCGCGATCGGCATCGGCTTTGTCGGCGTTCTGGTGATCCTGCAGCCGGGGATCAAGGTCTTCGCGCCCGCCGCGCTGATCCCGCTTCTGGCCGCCTTCATGTTCGCGCTTTACGGCCTCTTGACCCGCTATGCGGCGCGCCGCGACAGCCCCACGACCTCGTTCTTTTGGACCGGCACGGTGGGCGCTGTCGCGATGACCCTGATCGGTGTCTGGTTCTGGCAACCAATGACTCCGCCCGACTGGGCCTGGATGGCGCTTCTGTGCTGCATGGCGGTTCTGGGCCACTGGTTGCTGATCCGAGCTTTCGATGTGGCCGAAGCCTCGGCGATCCAGCCGTTCGCCTATCTGCAGCTGGTCTTTGCTGCGTTCATTGGAATCACCGTCTTTGGCGAGGCGTTGGAGTGGAATGTGGCGGCGGGGGCCGGACTGGTGGTGGCAGCGGGGCTGTTCACGCTGTGGCGGGCAAAGGTGAGGGCGCAGGAGTAGACCTTGCAGCAGGCCCGAATGTGTGACCACCGAGGGCAGCGACTGACCGCGGGCGGCCGCTGCAACTTTTGAGGTCGCCGCTTTATGGTCGAGCATCTCCTACCTCAATCGTCGCACCAACGTCACCACAGCGGCTGACCACCGGGGCGGTCAGCCGCTGCCCGGCTGGCTTCGCCCTTGTCACCGGGCGGGGTGCTTTGATCAGTCGCCGTTTTATGGTCCCGGCCAGCCGATTGACCGCCCCCTACTGCCCCCGCAATTCCTCGCTCAGCCGCATCGGCTGCGCCTTGCCTGACAGGCGCGCGCGGTAGACCGGGATGCTTTCGGTCACCCGCATGACGTAGTTTCGGGTTTCGTCGAACGGAATCATCTCGATCCAGTCGACCACATCGACGCCCGCCGAGCGGGGATCGCCGCGGTCCGCGATCCAGCGGCGCGGGCGACCGGGGCCGGCGTTGTAACCTGCGGCGACCAGCCCATAGGCACGGCCGAACTCCCCGACCAGGCCCTTCAGATAGGCCGCGCCAAGCTGCGCATTATAGGCCGGATCGGTGGTCAGCCGGTCGCGGGAATAGTCGAGGCCCAACTGCCCCGCCACCTCCTTGGCAGTTCCGGGCATGACCTGCATCAGCCCGCGCGCCCCGGCACCGGAAACGACGGCGGGGTTGAACTCGCTTTCGCGCCGGGCAATCGACAGCACAAGTTCCGTCGGCACGCCAAAATCGGTCTTGGCCAGATCGGTCACCGGGAAATAGGCGCGCGGCAGGATGATGTTGCGCTGCGCCGCCTCCTTGGCGATCATCACCGCCGAATAAGGCTCGTCCAGCGACAGCGCAAGGTCGCCAAGCTGGATCAGCGCGGTCTCGTCGAGGCTTGCGGCCAGATGCACGAAGAACCGGGTGGACAGCTGCCTGTCGCCCGCCTCTTGCAGCTTCAACGCGGCCTTCAGCACCGAACTGTCCGCGAAGCTGGCGGTCTTCCAGTCCCCGATATCGGGCCCGCCGGTGGCAAGGCCCGGATCCATCGGCAGCCCGGCCTTTTCGGCGGCAAGCAGACCGTAAAACGAGGTCTGATGCTCACCGCCAAAGGCATAGGCGTTCTGCGCGCCCTCGGCATCGCCAAGGGCCTCAAGCGCGCGGCCCTCCCAATAACCAGCGCGACCCAGGCTGATCGGGGTTTCGACCGCAATCCGGAAGGCGCGGAAATGCGGCAGGGCGCGGGCGGCATCGTCCTGGAACCGCAGCGCCAGAAAGCCGGCGATCCATTCCAGATCGGCATAGGCATAGCCCGCCTCGGCGGTCATGTGGTGGTTCGCGGTCAGCTTGTAGGCCTCATCTACACGCCCCTCGCGCAGCGCCCAGCGCGCCAGAACCGCGCGCCACGATCCCCATCGGTCGGGTTCGCCCAGTGTGGCGGGCGACGCGCTGCGCTCCAACGCCAGGGCGATCGCATCGGCATTGCGGCCCTTGCGGGCGCGCCAGTTGAACCGCTCGAAGGCAAGGCCCGGATCGCCGGCCAGCGCGGAGGGCACCTTGGCGACCAGCGCGTCGACACCCGCCACCTGTTCGCGCAGTCCGATCCGCGCCTCGGCCAGCTTGACCTGATCGCCCGACACCAGCGGGAACATCGCCCGCGCATTGGCGGCAGCGCCGCGCCAGAGCAGCATGTCGAGCCGCGCCTGATGATGCGGCTTCAGCAAGTCGCCATGCGCCGCCAACAGCGCCTCTCGCTCGGCGGTGGTCAGCAGAAGCGTCAGCCAACCGGCAACCACCGTGGCC
>JBBKVJ010000421.1:0-5782 GCA_037968375.1 Paracoccaceae bacterium
CGTCCTATCGCAGCCGCGCCAGGATCGTCAGCGACGGCTCGCCCGTCACTGCCAGCCCCTGCGCCCGCTCGTAAGCCGAAATCGCCGCCCGCGTCTTCGGCCCGATCACCCCGTCGCTGACGATCCTGGCGCGGCTGCGTTAGGATGCGGCGCGGAGCAGCATGCCGTAAAGGTCGCGGGGTTCATCGGGATCGGCAATCATGTCGAGGTCTTGATAGAATTCCGTTCCTTGCAGGCGTTCGTGAATGTAGCGCAGCGCCGAAAAATCCTCGATCGCGAAGCCGACGCTGTCAAACAAGGTGATCGCCTGCGGATCGGTGCGGCCCTTGGCGGCGCCGGTGATGACCTGCCAAAGCTCGGTCACCGGGTGGTCGGGGGCGAGTTGCTGGATTTCGCCTTCGATTCGGGTCTGAAGCGGATATTCGACGAAAATCTGCGACCGGATCAGGATGTCGCGGTGCAGTTCCGTCTTGCCCGGGCAATCGCCGCCGACCGCGTTGATGTGGATGCCAGAGCCGACCATGTTGTCGGTCAGGATCGTCGCGTTTTGCTTGTCGGCGGTGCAGGTGGTGACGATCTGGGCACCCAGCATGGCGTCTTGGGGCGAGGTGCAGTTGGTGAGTTTCAGCCCGGAAGCCTTTAGATTGGTGAGGCATTTCTGCGTTGCCGCAGGGTCGATATCATAAAGCCGGACCTCTTCGACCCCCACGATGGCCTGAAACGCCAGCGCCTGAAATTCCGCCTGCGCGCCGTTGCCGATCAGGGCCATCGTCGTGGCGCCCTTCGGGGCAAGCCACTTTGCCGCCAGCGCCGACATTGCCGCGGTGCGGAGGGCTGTGAGGATCGTCATTTCGCTGAGCAGCACCGGATAGCCGGTGGCTACATTCGCGAGAAGTCCAAAGGCAGTAACGGTTTGCAGGCCTTCCTTCATGTTTTTCGGGTGGCCGTTCACATATTTGAATCCGTAAAGTTCACCGTCCGAGGTGGGCATCAGTTCGATCACGCCGACATCGGAATGCGAGGCGACGCGGGGGGTCTTGTCGAACGCGGGCCAGCGGCGGAAATCATCCTCGATATAGGCGGCAAGATCGGTCAGAACGCGTTCGATGCCGAGATGAAGGACGAGCTTCATCATATTGTCAACGCTGACGAAAGGAACCAGGTTCAGCGTTCTCATGTGAAGCTGCGCGTGGGTCGGTCAAAGACCTTGCGGCCCATTAGCGAGGCGACCAAGTCGACCATCAACTTGGCGGTGCGGCCACGGTCATCAAGGAAGGGGTTGAGCTCCACCAGGTCGAGCGAGGAGACGAGGCCGCTTTCGTGCAAAAGCTCCATCACCAGATGCGCCTCGCGGAAGGTGGTGCCACCGGGGACGGTCGTGCCGACGGCGGGGGCGATTGCTGGATCGAGGAAATCGACGTCGAGCGAGACGTGGAGAAGGCCGTTGGCGGCTTGGACCTGTTCGAGGAAGGCGCGGAGCGGCGCGATGATGCCGGCCTCGTCGATGGCGCGCATGTCGATCGGGGCCAGGTCGTGGTCGAGCAGGGCCGCGTGCTCGGCGGGGTCGACCGAGCGGATGCCGTAGAGGCAGATACGCTCGGGTGGGACCGGGGCTGGAAAGGGCGGGAACGCCTCGAACCCGTCGCGGCCGAAGAGATAGGCCACAGGCGTGCCGTGCAGGTTGCCCGACTGGGTGGTCAGCGGCGTGTGAAAGTCGGAATGGGCATCAAGCCAGATCACGAAAAGCGGGCGATCAGCCTTGACGGCATGGGCGGCAGCACCCGCGTTGACGCCAAGGCCGATGGAGTGATCACCGCCGAGGATGATCGGAAAGCCGTCGGCCATTGCAGCTTCGGTGGCGGCGGACAGGGTCTTGGTCCAGGCGACGGTCTCGGCCAGCGAATGCACCGCCGGGTTGGGGCATTCAGCGGGAGCCAGTGGCGCAGGGGCGGCATCGCCGCGATCCTCGACCGTGTGGCCAAGCCCGGTCAGCGCGCCTGCAATCCCCGCCACCCGGAACGCTGAGGGCCCCATCAGGCAGCCCGGGCGCTTCTGGCCGCTATCGACCGGCGCGCCGATCAGGACGCAGTGTTTCTTTTGCATCGCTGAGACCTCTCTCGTTTCCGGTGCATCTTTCCGCTTTGCGGCGGGAAAGGCCACAGGTGGATTTGCCGAAATGCGCCGTCGCGCCCCACGGACAAGATCGTGATGACGTCGGCGGCGACCATGCTGCGCAGGGCGGTGCGTTGGCAGCGGTTCAACTGGCGAACTGGGCGCGGGTCAGCGTCAGGCGTGAGAGGATGAATGCGGCCACGCCGCACAGCGCGATGGCGGCGATCATCGGGGTTGCGGTGCCGTCGAAAAACGGGCTGGCGGCGGCGATCATCGCGCCACCTGCCAGCATCTGCAGCGTGCCGCCAAGTGACGAGGCAAGGCCCGCGATATCTCCGTGATCGTCAAGCGCCATGACCATCGTCGAGGGGATGACAAGGCCGAGGCAGGCGTTGGCGGCCAGAAGGCAGACGACGATGACGGGCAGCGTGGCGAGCCCCGCCAGATCAAGCCCGAGAAGGAGGAGCGCGAAGCCGGCGAAGCCTGCCGTTCCGAGTGCCACGACGCGAGGCATGCCGATCCGGTTGCCAAGGCCCGCTGCGGTCTGGCTGGCGCCGAAGAAGCCCGCCGCGTTGATCGCGAAGGCGAGGCTGAAGCCTATCGGCGAAAGACCGAACTGGCCGGTATAGACGAACGATGCCGAGGCGATGAAGACGAAGAAGCTGGCCATGCCGAAACCGCCGATGAACGTCAGGCCCATGAAGCCGGGGTCGGTCAGCAGTGCGCGCGCACCGCGGAGGAGCGATCGGGCATTGACCGGGGCGCGGGCTGTGGCGGGTAGGGTTTCGGGCAACATGGTGGCGGTAAGTGCAATGCTGGCGATAGCGGCGAGGCCGAGGGCCACGAAGATCGCGCGCCAGTCAAAAGCCAGGATCAAGAGGCTGCCTGCCAGCGGTGCCAGCATCGGCGACACCGAGATCACCAGCATCACCAGCGCCATCAGGCGGGTGGCTGCGGTGCCGGTCATCAGGTCGCGGATGATGGCGCGGGGGATCACCATCACGACGGCGGCGCCGAGACCCTGAAGAAAGCGGAAGGTTGTGAGCCAGAAGATATCCGGCGCCAGCGCGCAACCGATCGTGGCGGCCGTAAAGATGCCGAGCCCGGTGTACAGCGGCAGTTTGCGGCCGACCTGATCGGACCAGGGGCCATAGACCAACTGCGCCACGCCAAATGCCAAGAAGAACGCGATCAACGTCGTCTGGGTTGCGGCGATGCTCGTGTCGAGGTCGACGGCTATCGCGGGCATCGCGGGCAGATACATGTCGATGGCAAACGGCCCGACGCTGGACAGAAGGCCGAGGATCGCGGCCATGCGGAAAGGCACAGGTGACATTGTTCAACCCTTGGGTGACGGCGTCAGGCGGATAGGTGCGTGACGCGGCGGTGCTCGGATCAGCCGGGCGCAAGGTATTCAGTGCGACAGCGCGGTCAAGTCCGGGTTTGCGGCGTCAGGCGAAGAAAAACCGCGCCGGAATACGGCGCGGTTTTTGATCTTTGGACGCGGTGGGAGAGCGGGGCGGCTTAGCCCTTGTCCGCATCCGTGTCGTTGCCTTCGTCCGCGTCTTTGGCGGGGTCTTCGGCGGGGTCTTCGCGCCGCGGCGCCGCCTCTTCGAGGTCATCAAGTGCTGCCGAGCCGATATCGTCGAACAGTTCGGCGATCTCGAATTCGGCGGCGGCTTGTTCCTCCGCGGCCAGTTCCTTGATCGACTTGCCGGCGGCCTGCAGTTCCGCCTCTTCGTTCGACCGGGCGACGTTCAGCGTGATCTTCACCTCGACCTCGGGGTGCAGCGTGACCGTGACCGAATGCAGACCGAGGTCCTTGATCGGACGGTCAAGTGCGACCTGCTTTTTGTCGACGGTGAAGCCCGCCTCGGTGGCCGCATCGGCGGCGTCGCGTGTTGTGACCGAGCCGTAGAGCGCGCCTGAGTCGGAGGCGGAGCGAATCACGATGAACTTTTGCCCGTCGAGTTTGGTGGCGAGCTTGTCGGCCTCTTTCTTGGTCTCGAGGTTATTTGCCTCAAGCTGGGCCTTGCCGGTCTCGAAGCGCTTGACGTTGTCGTCATTGGCCCGAAGCGCCTTGCCCTGCGGCAAGAGGAAGTTGCGCGCGAACCCGTCCTTGACGTTGACGACCTCGCCCATCTGGCCAAGCTTGGCCACGCGTTCCAGTAGGATGACTTGCATGGGTTTTCTCCTTACCTGACAGCGTAGGGAAGCAGGGCGAGGAAGCGGGCGCGCTTGATCGCGCGGGCCAGTTCACGCTGCTTTTTCGCCGAGACGGCGGTGATCCGCGACGGCACGATCTTGCCACGTTCGGAGACATAGCGCTGCAACAGGCGGATGTCCTTGTAGTCGATCTTGGGTGCGGTGTCGCTGGAGAACGGGCAGACCTTGCGACGGCGGAAAAATGGTTTGGTAGCCATGGGTTACTGCTCCTTCTTCACGAATCGTCGCGGGGGCGACGGGGGCCACGATCACGGTCGCCACGATCACCACGCGGGCCGCGATCATCACGCTCGTCACGCTTTTGCATCTGCGACGAGGGACCTTCTTCGTGCACATCGACCTTGATCGTCAGAACGCGCATGACGTCGTCATGCAGGCGCATCAGGCGTTCCATCTCCTGCACCGCAGGTGCGGGGGCGTCGGAGCGCATGAAGGCATAGTGGCCCTTGCGGTTCTTGTTGATCTTGTAGGCCATCGTCTTGATGCCCCAATATTCGTTCTCGACGACCTTGCCGCCGTTGTCGGTGATTACGGTCGAGAAATGTTCGATAAGGCCTTCGGCTTGCGTGTTGGAAAGATCCTGACGCGCAATGAAAACATGCTCGTAAAGCGGCATGCCCACTCCTGTTCTGTTCAAGGCGCATTTCATAGGACGGGCAAGGACCCCTTCCGCGGCCCGTCCACGAGAGGCTGCGCCGGTTCACGTGAATACGGAAGGATGCGGCGTTATACACGGGCAAGTTGGCGTTGCAAGCGGTGGTTTGGCGGTTTGCGCGGGCGCGGGCGATCCTCTATGCCGGTGGCAAAAGCAAACGGAGGGGATATGAGCCGCGCATTCGTCTTTCCGGGCCAGGGTGCCCAGACCATCGGCATGGGGCGCGATCTGGCCCTGGCCTATCCCGCCGCGCAGGCGGTATTCGACGAGGTCGATGAGGCTTTGGGCGAGAAATTGTCGGCGTTGATCTGGGCGGGCGAGGCTGCGGATTTGATGCTGACGGCGAACGCGCAGCCGGCGCTGATGGCGACCTCGATGGCGGCGATGCGGGCGCTGGAGGCGGAGGGGATCACGGTGCAGTCGGCGGGTTATGTCGCGGGGCATTCGCTGGGCGAATATTCGGCGTTGTGCGCGGCGGGGACGTTCGGGCTGGCCGATGCGGCGCGGCTGCTCAGGCTGCGTGGGCGGGCGATGCAAGAGGCGGTGCCGGTCGGCGAGGGTGCGATGGCCGCGATCCTGGGGCTGGACTACGCGACCGTCGCCGAGATCGCGGCGGACGCGGCCAAGATTGGTGGAGTTTGCGCGGCGGCGAACGACAACGATCCGGCCCAGGTCGTGGTCTCAGGCTCAAAGGCGGCGGTCGAGCGGGCGGCGGAATATGCAAAAGAGCGAGGCGCGAAGCGAGCCCTGATGCTGCCGGTCTCGGCGCCGTTTCATTGCGCGCTGATG
>JBBKVJ010000422.1:0-2665 GCA_037968375.1 Paracoccaceae bacterium
ATCAAAGGTGGCTCGGTATTTTGAAAAGTCGGAAGTCTTACCAGGGTGAACCATGGAATTCAAAGACGCCTAATCCGACCGCACTGTGTCTCAGATTCTCGCCGTGACGGCACGCTGGCCGTGCCAATGTCCAAGTTATTGCAATAGCACCGGAGCCTCGGCGCGCAGTCGTTGGTAGATCGGGAACGGGTCACGACCCAGCGCCTAAAGTGTGATCTTGTCATCAAGCGGCGCGACGTTGGCCATTGCTTAATCCCCGGTGGCGGCAAGCAAACGCTGGGCGTTCTGTTTCAGGATAAGCGGGCGCACTTCGTCCTTGAAAGGGGCTTTTTCAAAGTCGGCCAGCCAACGATCCGGCGTGATCGCTGGCCAGTCAGACCCGAACAGCTTCTTCCGCTTCAGGATCGAATTGGCATAGCGGATGAAGGTGTCGGGGAAGTATTTCGGCAACCAGACGGACATGTCGTATTGGACGTTGGGCTTGTGCTGGGCCATCGCCAGCCCTTCCTCGGTCCAGGGGAAGGGTGGGTGCGCCAGAAATTCGTTGTAACCATCGTCGCGGCCCGCGCAGCACGGTTCTTCGGCAAGGTGTGGAAATTAATGGCACGAACGGCGCCGAAATCGACCATTTCAGAAACCCTCCGCGTTGGCTAAAAACGTTACAACCGAAAAATGCTATGTGACTGAACAATTATTTTCTATAACACTCTTTAAGTGAAAGCCTGACCGGAGAAAAGTATGTCCGCCGCAGCCAGCACAAGCGTCACGCGCGTCGATATCCACGACGACATCGCCGTGATGACATTCAACCGCCCTGAAAAACGCAACGCGATGAATGATGCGCTGGTCACGGACCTCGATGCCTTCTTTACGAAACCACCCGAGGGCATTCGCGCTGTCATCCTGACCGGTGCCGGCGGGCATTTCTGCTCTGGCCTTGATCTGTCGGAACACCATCACCGCACCCCGAAGACATCATATATCACTCGCGCAACTGGCACCGGGTCGCTGATCTGATCGAATACGGCGGGCTGCCGGTGATCTCGGCGCTTACCGGGGCCGTTATCGGCGGCGGGCTTGAAATTGCGACAGAGACCCATGTGCGCATCGCCGAACCCTCTGTGCGGTTTCAATTGCCCGAAGGGCGGCGCGGCATCTTCGTGGGTAGCGGGGCAACGGTGCGGGTCGGACGTATCATCGGCGCCGACCGGATGCGTGAAATGATGTTGACCGGGCGCAGTTTTGGTGCCGCGGACGGCCTTGCGATGGGGTTGGCGCATTATTGTGTCGGCGAAGGTGAGGCCCTGCTCCACTCCCTGAAACTGGCTAGAAAAATTGCAGACAACGCCCCGTTCTCCAACTACCTTATGATCCAGGCGATTGGCCGGATCGGCGATATGTCGCGTCAGGACGGGTTGTTCACCGAAAGCATTGCCGCTGCCATGGCGCAGACCTCGGAGGGGGCAAAAGAGGGGCTGCGCGCGTTTCTGGAAAAGCGAGAGCCGAAATTCAGACAATAGACCCGTGCGCCAAAAATCAGCGCGGCGTTCAACGACCGATCTATGGGAGGACACAATATGGACCAACGCAACTTTACGGCGATGGTGGCCTCGGCTGCGATGGCCACCATGCTGGCAAACACTGCATCGGCACAAGAGGTCACTTTGCGGCTGCACCAGTTCCTGCCACCGGTCGCCACCGTCCCCGCCAAGATCCTGAAACCATGGGCTGAACGCATCACCGCAGCCTCTGACGGCCGTATCGAGTTCCAGCATTTCGACGCCATGACCCTTGGGGGACGCCCGCCCGATCTGATGGATCAGGCCCGCGACGGCGTTGCCGACCTGACAATGACCCTTGGCGGCTATACGCCGGGCCGGTTCCCGCGTACCGAGGTGTTCGAACGGCCCTTCATGATGACCGACCCTATCGCCACCTCACTGGCCTTCTGGGAGATGGTAGAGTCGGATTTTCAGGCCAACGAATATGGCGACGTCAAGGTTCTGGGGGCCTGGGTCCACGGCCCTGGCGTGATCCACATCAAAGACCCGATGACCCGGCTTGAAGACATACAGGGCCTGACCCTGCGCGGGCCGACCCGCATCGTCAATGACATGCTGTCCGAACTGGGCGCGACCCCCGTCGGCATGCCTTTGCCCGCTATCCCCGAGGCGCTGTCCAAGGGCGTTGTCAACGGCACTGTGATCCCCTGGGAGGTCACGCCTGCGATCCGCCTTTCAGAATTGGTCACCAACCACGCCGAGTTTACCGGCGACGAGGCACTTTATACCGTGACCATTGTTCTGGTGATGAACAAGGCGAAATACGAGGCCCTGCCCGAAGACCTGCGCGCCATCCTTGATGCGGAATCCGGGGCCAAGCTGTCCAGCTTCGCCGCCGAGGTCATGTTCGAATTTGACAAGCCGGGGCGCGACATCGCCGTCGCTGCGGGCAACACCATCACCCGACTTGACGAGGCCGAGGTGGCGCGCTGGAAAGACAAGGCCCAGCCGGTAATCGCGCGCTGGGTGGCCGAGATGGGCGAAAAAGGCATTGACGGTCAGGCCCTGATAGCCCAGCGACACCGCCTGTTCGAGGACGAGGCTGTCATCCGCCGCGACCGACGCCGCATCGGTGGCTGCCAGACGCTCGATCATGTCCACGT
>JBBKVJ010000423.1:0-8695 GCA_037968375.1 Paracoccaceae bacterium
GCCTCCCTCCCCCTCGTGGAGAGGGCCGGGGTGGGGGGCCACCCATCAGCGCCAACAGCCCAATCACAGCGCCCCCCTCCTCCTTCGTGGGAGGGCCGAGCTGGGGGCCACGCACATCACCCGCACCTCCTCACCCCACCAGGTCGGCGCGCCTCTGGAATGCCGCTACCGCTGCTCCATCGGCGTCGGCTACGACACCTTTCCCTTGCCCCGGCGAAAGACCTCTCGCGCCTCGACGCCCGCGTCACGAACCCGGGTGCCTCGGGCGCCGATCTCTATGATCCGATCTGATGCCCGCCAACCGGCGCCGAGCCCATGATGCGCTCGACCCGGCGCTCGGCAGGCTCTACCGCCCCAAGGACGGCGCCTCCGACCGGGGGCGCGCAGAAAAAGCAGCGCAGCCACAGCGCCCGCTCGCGCCGTTAATTGCAACGCCCCCGACTAAACCGCGTATCGCCGGTGTACGCCCGGTGCGCGGGTTGTGCCAGCGCCTTTCTGTTCCAGATCAACGCGTTGACCCCAATCCGCCCCAGATTTACACAGCCGTTTTCCGGCTCTCCTCCAGATAAATCTCGCGCAGCCGCGTCGCCACCGGCCCCGGTTTGCCGTCGCCCAGCATGGCCCCGTCGATCTCGACCACCGGCATCACAAAGGCCGAGGCCGAGGTCACGAACGCCTCGTCCGCCGCTTTGGCTTCCTCGACCGTAAAGGGCCTCTCCTCAACCTCCATCTGCGCCTCGCGGGCAAACCGCAGCACTGCCGCGCGGGTGATCCCGTGCAGGATTTCATGGCTCAGCTGCCGCGTGATGATCCGCCGCCCCTTCACGATATAAGCGTTGTTCGAGGTCCCCTCGGTGACCTTTCCATCCTCGACCATCCAGGCATCGTCGACCCCCGCCGCCTTGGCCATCATCTTGCCCATCGAGGGATACAACAGCTGCACCGTCTTGATATCCCGTCGCCCCCAGCGGATGTCGTCGATGGTGATCACCTTCCACCCGGTCCGCGACGCCGGACTGTCCGCCAGACCGGGTTTCGACTGGGTGAAAACCACGATGGTCGACGGCACCGTCGTGGCGTCCGGAAAGGCGAAATCCCGGTCGCCGGCATTGCCGCGGGTGATCTGCAGGTAGACGCCGCCGTCGGTCACATTATTCCGCGCCACCAGCTCGCGGTGAATCGCCAGCAGCTCATCGTCCGTCACCGGACTGGCGATCCCCAACTCGCCCAGGGAACGCTTCAGCCGCGCGGCATGGCCCGCAAAATCCAGCAGTTTGCCACCCAGTACCGAGGTCACCTCGTAAACCCCATCGGCAAACAGAAAGCCCCGGTCGAAGACCGAGACTTTGGCCTCGGCCTCGGGCAGATAGTCTCCGTTCACATAGACAGTCCGGCTCATGGCCACTCTCCGATTTCCTTGCCTGACAGTATCGCAAAGGTCATCGGTCAGAACCCCCGGCAGGTCAAGCCGCGCCGTGGCCACCTCTGACGCCGGACCTGCTTTGCCGCCGTCTGAGCACCGCGCGCAGCATCGGGCAAGCATTGCGCCGGACCCTCTCATCCTTGTCCCGAAGCCTCTTGCCCGCACGCACAACCTCATCGAGCCAAGGCCAGCGCGTGCCCCATTTGCTCGGCCCGAACCAGTTTACCCGGCCAAGCCGTGCCTTGTCCTGCTCTGACAGATTTTCGTTCTCGATGAAGATATCCCGCCAGCCCTCGCCATCGGCCCGATCCAATGTCAGGATCGCGCCCTCCGCCAGCCCCTCCAGCCAATCCTCAAAGTCCGGCAACCGCCCGGACTCGACCAGATGCGCCGCCAGCTTCGCATAGGCGCGGTATTCCTCAAGCCCAGTGCCTTCGAGCACCGCGCGCCGCAACACCGTCTCGATGCGGACCACGTCTGCATCCCGCAACGGCGATTGCTGCAAGCGACGCGCCAGATACCGCTTGGCATAGCCCGAGCGGAACAGCATCACCTCGGCCTCGAGGAAGGTCAGCGCGAAATCGATGAGGTCCGGGCGCGGGTCAGGTCAGCCCGGCTGGGCGACATCGGCGGCAAAGGCCATGAGATCGGGAGACCTTTCACGTTAGTAGTCGCCCGCGTCGGAACCGGGCAGCCGCACGAAGGCAGGCTCCTGCCCCGCCACCCGCAACGCGCCTATCCAGGGCTGGTAATCGCAGGGCCTGCGCCCGTTGCCGACATGCGGTGCCGTACGGCGGACAAGTGCTGTCCACTGCGCCACCACCTCTGGTGCCAGCCGCAAGGCGCGGGCCTCCCGGTCGGCTTTGTTACGGGCGTGCGCCTCGCGGTTCCACCGCCGCAGACCGTAGGGATCATCGAAATCGATCATCGGCTCAGAAAACCCTCTGAGTGGCGCAAAAACAAGGACAACGCGACCACCCCCCAATGCCGCAGCGCAGAAAGTGCTTGCGCGCCGTCACGCAAGGAAATACCCCTGCGACCGATCCATACGCAACTTCCTTGCCGAAAGGCCCGCACCCCATGTCGTTCCGCCCCCAGCCTGCCGCACCGTCCCGCCCGAACCGGTGCCAGTTGTTCGGCCCCGGTTCGCGCACCGCGTTGTTCGAAAAGATGGCGGGGTCGGCGGCGGATGTGATCAACCTCGATCTGGAAGATTCGGTGGCGCCGGATGACAAGGCAACGGCACGGGCCAACGTCATTCAGGCCATCGGCGACGTGGATTGGGGCGGCAAGACCCTCAGCGTGCGGATAAACGGCCTGGATACACCCTGGTGGTACCGCGATGTGGTGGACCTGCTGGAACAGGCCGGCGAGCGGCTGGACCAGATCATGATCCCCAAGGTCGGCTGTGCCTCTGATCTCTATGCGGTGGATGCTCTTGTCAGCGCCATCGAGGCCGCCAAGGGTCGCACAAAGCGGATCGGCTTTGAAGTGATCATCGAAAGTGCGGCAGGCATCGCCCATGTCGAGGAAATAGCCGCCGCCTCGCCCCGGCTGACCGCGATGAGCCTTGGGGCTGCCGACTTCGCAGCGTCGATGGGGATGCAGACCACCGGCATCGGCGGCACTCAGGAAGATTACTACATGCTCCGCGACGGCACACGACACTGGCCCGACCCCTGGCATTGGGCGACCGCCGCCATCGTCGCCGCCTGCCGGACGCATGGCGTGCTGCCGGTCGATGGTCCTTACGGTGATTTCTCGGACGATGAGGGGTTTCGCGCGCAGGCGCGGCGCGCGGTGACGCTGGGCATGGTCGGCAAATGGGCGATCCACCCGAGGCAAGTGGCGCTGGCGAACGAGGTTTTCACGCCGTCTGCCGAGGCTGTCGCCGAGGCGCGCGAGATCCTGGCCGCGATGGAACAGGCCAAGGCTGGGGGCCAGGGTGCCACGGTCTATAAGGGACGGCTGGTGGATATCGCGTCCATCAAGCAGGCCGAGGTGATCGTGAAGCAATCCGAGCTGATCGGCGGGCGTCAGGGCGGGTGACGCCGAACAGCGCCGCGTTGCGAGAACGATGCACCCGCCCGGAATCAAGGCCCGGCACGGGCCGCCGGGCAGCGGCTGACCGCCCCTATGGTCAGCCGCTATGTCACCACCAGCACGACGAATTAAGGTGGAATTGGCTCGGCCATAAAGCGGCGACCTTTGTCGTTGCTGCGGCAGCCCGCGGTCAGCCGCTGCCCTGATGTGGCGCCCGACAAGGGCCGCTATCGCTGATGATAGCTCAGCGCCTTGCGGATCAGCGCTGACAGCAGGTCGGGGCGGATATCTGCCGCATCCCGAAACAGTACCCCGCGATTGCCTTCATAGCGAAACGCATCGCCCGCAAGCTCGCAAAATTCGGCGATCAGCGTTGTCTGACAATGCACATACAGCGCAAAGCCGCCCGCCTTGGGCGCACCCAGCCGGATCGTCGATCCCGATTTCGTATCGGGTGTCAGATAGGCGGGCTGACCCCAGCGCAAAGCTTCTTCCACGCGTTCGACCTGTGGCATCCCGGCCGCCTGTTCGAAGATCAGCGCGCGCAGCGCAAGAAGGCCCGGGCGCGCCTTACCGGGCAAAGCTTAAAGGCGGCCGCCACGTCAGGCGTCATGGCCGGGGTTATTTCAGCGGCACACATATTTCGGTCAGCAGGTTCTCGGGCGCTGTGTCCATCGGCGAATTCAGATAGATCTCGTAGGTCGGTGCACCGAAATGCACCTCGCCCACCGTCGGCAGCCAGGTCCGGTAAAGGTAGTGATAGGCCCCCGGGATCTCGGCATAGGGCCCGCCCAGCGTCAGAACGGCGGCGCGGCCCGCTTGCAGGGTAACGATCTCCAGCCCCTTCGCTGCGCGGGCGCCCTTGGCCAGTTCGAAACCGGCATGACTGCGCAGATTTTCCTGAGCCACCTCGCCCGGGTCGTCGTGATAGATGCCGACCATCTTGCCGACCTTGGGCCACATCTCTTTCTCGGTCAGCAGCGTCGAAATCCTGCCGAAGGCATCGCCGATCCGGTCATAGGGGCCGGTGTGGGCCAGGGCCGCGATCCTGCGGCGCGGCAGATCCTTGATCTGAACGTCATACATGTGGCTTTCCTTTCGCGGGTCGGGTCTTCAGTAGTCGCGCAGGTAAATCAGGCCGTATTCGCACAGATACCGGCAATCCGTCGCATCGCGGCCCTGATCCTCGGAATACAACAGATCGGCGGCACCGCGGCCCTCGAAACGGGGATCGTCGCAGGTGCCGTCTTCGGCATATTCCGAACTGTCGTCGCCCCATTTGATCGCCGAACACAGCGTCTGCGCGCGGGCCGCCTCGGCCTCCCAAAGCGTTATGCGTCCGGCCTCAAGCAACGCACGACAATCGCTGGCATCCTTGCCGACGCCGCGCCAGTCCAGCTGGCCTGCCATCGCGGTGCCCTGAAATCGGCGGTCGTCGCATTCGTCGTCGCGCGGGTATGCGCCGCTGTCGTCGCCATATTTGAGGCTTTGCGCCGTGACCGGCAGGGCAAGGCAGCACAGCACGGCTGCAAGTGGCAAAAGGCGGTTCAACATGGGCATCCCTTGCGCGCAAACGGATCGCCCCCAAGCATTGCGCCCCCGCCGCGTCCGGTCAACCGCCAGCGGCGCTGCCGAGTTGCAGAATCGCGCGCCGCCCGCCATATAACCTGCACCCCAGGCGGAGCCTTGTTGCCATGAATTATCTCGAGTTCGAAAAGCCCCTCGCCGAGATCGAAGGCAAGGCGGAAGAGTTGCGCGCGATGGCGCGGCAGGAAAAAGGCATGGATGTCGGCAAAGAGGCCGAGGCACTGGACAGGAAGGCCTCGGACCTTCTGAAAACATTGTATAAGGGATTGACGCCGTGGCAGAAATGTCAGGTCGCGCGACACCCTGACCGGCCGCATTGCCGCGACTATATCGACGCCCTGTTCACCGAATACACGCCGCTGGCGGGTGACCGCAACTTTGCCGACGACCATGCGATCATGGGTGGTCTGGCGCGGTTCGACGACAATCCGGTGATGGTGATCGGCCACGAGAAGGGCAATGACACCAAGACCCGGATCGAGCGGAATTTCGGCATGGCGCGGCCCGAAGGCTATCGCAAGGCGATCCGGCTGATGGATCTGGCCGACCGGTTCAACATACCGGTGGTCACCTTGGTCGACACCCCCGGCGCCTATCCCGGCAAGGGGGCCGAGGAACGCGGCCAGTCCGAGGCGATCGCGCGGTCGACGGAAAAGTGCCTGCAGATCGGCGTGCCACTGATCTCGATCATCATCGGCGAGGGTGGATCGGGCGGCGCTGTGGCCTTTGCCACGGCCAATCGCGTGGCGATGCTGGAACATTCTGTCTATTCGGTGATCTCGCCCGAGGGTTGCGCGTCGATCCTGTGGAAGGACGCCGAAAAGATGAAAGAGGCCGCCGAGGCGCTGCGTCTGACCGCGCAGGATCTGGAAAAGCTGGGTGTGATAGACCGTATCGTGGGCGAGCCTGTGGGTGGCGCGCAGCGCGGCCGGGCCGAGACGATGCGCGCGGTGCGCGGCGCCTTGGCCGATCTCTTGAAAGAGCTGTCGGGCAAGGACCGCAAGGCGCTGATCCAGGACCGGCGGGCCAAGTTTCTGGGCATGGGCGCCAAGGGTCTGGCGGCCTGAGGATGCGGGGCGCGGGGTTTGCAGCCGTCCTGCTGGCCGCGCTGACACTGCCACTGGCATCCGCCGCACAGGGCACGTTGCTGGACCGGGTGGTGACGTTTTCCACGCTGACCTATGACCACCCCAAGGGGCCGCTTTTCACCTCGCGCGGGCGGACTGTCGTGGTGACGGATGGCGCCGAGTTCGGGCTGGAGCGGGAAGCCATCCAGAACGGGCTGGAGGTGGTGCCGGTCGATGTGAACATCTCGGCCAACCGGATCGAGCTGGACTATTTCAACAGCGAGCCCGGCAGTTTCGTCACTGCCGAATTCAACGGCTATGTGCTGCAGTTCGAAGCGAATTGCGTGCTATTTCAGGATGCCAGGATCGACTGGCAAGCGACGACCCTGCCGCTGGCAAAAGATGCGCTGAGCTTTGAGGGCGGAACGGTCAGGATCAACGTGTCGGGCTTGATTTTCGACCGCAAGAGCCACTTCGCCGTCGATCTGGATGTCGCGGCTTGCCCGCTGTCGTAACGCCTTACCACATCGACTGTGCGGCCCGACCCGGCCATTCGGCATCGTAAGCGGCGCCGTCGATACCCCCGTCCGACATTTCGCGCAGCATGTCACCGACGGTGGGTAGGCCGTCCGAGCGGTCGCCCTCGGTCCAAAGTGCCGACCGCATCAGGGCGCGGGCGCATTGCGAATAGACCTCGGCGATCTTGAAGACGATCACCGTCTGCGGCAGTTTCCCGTCACGGGCGAAACCGGCGCGGATGTCCGGATCGGCGGTCAAACGTGCGGCGCCATTCACCCGGACAACATTCGTCGATCCCGGCACCATGAACATCAGCGACGCGCGCCCGTCGCGCACGATATTGCGCAGCGAATCCAGGCGGTTGTTGCCGCGCCAATCGGGCAGTGCCAGCGTGCCGGGGTCCAGTTCCGTCGCCACCGGCCCCTCATCGCCACGCGGGCTGGCGTCGGTGCCCTCCGGGCCAACGGTTGACAGGATGCAGAACCGGCTTTGCGCGATCCATGCGCGATAAGTCGGCGTCATCCGCCGCGCGACCTTGACCATGGCCGCCTCGCCCGGTGTGCCATAAAGCGCGGCAAGATCGGCCTCGGTGGTGATGAAATCGGTCATTCCGGCATCCACCCCGCCTCAACCAGCAGCGCGTCCGAGGCGGTTTCAACCTCGGCCTCGAGCCGTTTGAGGAACTCGGGCGCAGGCAGACCGGCGGGGATCACCGGCAGGAACTCGACCACCGCCAACCCCGGCTTGCGGTAGATCGCGCGTTTCGGCCAGAACACGCCGACATTGGTGGCGACCGGCACGCAATCCTGGCCCAGCTGTTCGTAAATGATCCCCGTGCCGACCTTGTAGGGCCGCGGCACTCCCGGCGCGACACGGGTGCCTTGGGGATAGATGATCAACTGCCCGGGGCGCCGCAGACCCTTGCCGACATCGGACACCAGTTTGGCAATCGCCTGGCCGCGCTTGCCGCGATCGACCGGAATGCACTCGATGCGCCGGGCATATTGACCGAGGATCGGGGTATACATCAATTCGCGCTTCATGATGAACTTGCCGCGTGGGACGGCGCTGAAGATCAGCAGGATATCGAAGAACGACTGATGCTTGGCCGCCACCAGAACCGGGCCGGTGGGCGGCGTGCCCCGCACCTCGGAGCGCAGCCCGGCAATCCAGCGCGCGCTCCAGATCACCCAGTCGGCGAATGCGTGGCAGGCGGCATAGGCGCCGGTGCGGCTGAACATCGCCCAGGGCAGGAAGATCAGCCCGATGACGGCCATCCCTAGATACATCAGAACGACGAAGATCAGCGAGCGGAGCCATTGGAGCGCATAGGCCATCAGGGCAGGTTCCTCAGCACACGGAACGCGGCCAGACGTGTCGCCGCGAAGCCCACGATGGCGGCCAGAGGCGGGATTGCCAAGGGCCAGAGCCAGCCCACGCCCTGAAACCCCAGCCCGGTCAGGAACGCGCCGGCCTCATCCGTCGGCGGCAGGGCCAGAATCGCAAGTATCCCGAAGACCATCCCGATCGTCGCGCCCGCAAGGGCCCGCAGCGTGAACCGGCGCACGAAGGCGCGGGCGATGAACGCGTCGCGGGCGCCGATCAGACGCAGCACCTCGATGACCTTGCGATTTGCCGACAGTGACGCCTGCGCGGCCAGCCCGATCATTGCCGCAGTCGCCGCCGCGATCAGCGCGATCGAGATCAACCCCAGCAGGCGCAACCGGGCGGCGGCATCAGCCAGCGGCCGGCGCCAGCGGGTGTGATCGTCCAAAACAGCCCCCGGTGCCTCGGCGGCCAGACGCAGGCGCAGGCCCTCGGCATCCATGCCGACCTCGGTTTCGACCAGTTCGATCAGCTCGGGCACCGGCAGGCTGTCGATCGGAAAATCGGGACCGAACCACGGCGCCAGCAGGGCCTGCCGCTCGGCATCCCCCAGCCGCCGCGCCGAAGCGACGCCGGGCGTCTGCGCGGCGACAATCAGCACCGCCACGACCTGTGCCTCGACCTGCTCGGCGGGTGCCGAGATGCGGATCGTCGCGGTGCGGGCCAGAGC